>CBFDBL010000052.1:0-16668 GCA_965603035.1 uncultured bacterium | reverse complement strand
CTCCTTCTCACTGTACTTCCAGTTGCCGTCGCTGACGGCCGCGACGTGTCGCAGTTGCATCGGCTCGGCATCCTGCTAGGATCCCTGTCGCCCCGCGGGCCGCCGCAGCAGGGGCGACAGGAGACCGCAGCCGATGGCCACCGACCTCGACGACTTCCTCGCCACGACCGCCCACCGCCGGCCCAGCCGCATCCTCTACCATGCAGGCTTCACCGACGACCTGCGCCGGCGCGTCGTCGAGCACATCGGCACCGACGACATCGGCGGCCACTACGGCTTCTACCGCGCCACTCGCCCTCAAGCGGCCCGACGGCCTGCCGCCGCTCGACTACTCCCGCTACTGGGACGGCGAGGACCTGCCCGAGGGCACGACCATCAACGGCAACGGCGTCGCCCAGGCACCCGCCCACTTCTACCACTTCTGGGGCTACATCTCGCCGCTGCGCAACGCCACGAGCCTCCACGAGATCGAGGACTACCCGCTCTACGACCTCAGCACCTTCGACGACTCCCACCTTGCCGACCGCGTGGAGGCCGCGCACGAGGCCGGCCGCATCGCCGTCGGCGGCGTGGGCCACATGTACGAGACGGCCTGGCAGATCCGCGGCTACGAGCAGTTCCTCATCGACCTGATGGACCGCCCCGCCTGGGCCGAGTGCCTGCTCGAGCGCCTCGCGCGCAACAACCGCGTGAAGTGCGTCGCCTTCGCCAAGGCCGGCGCCGACGTGCTCCACTGCGGCGACGACGTGGCGAACCAGAAGACCCTGATGTTCTCGCCCGACCTCTGGCGCCGCCTCTTCCACAGCCGATGGGCACGCATCTGGCGCGAGGTCAAGGCGATCAGCCCCGCCACCCGCATCTGGTATCACAGCGACGGCAACGTCGAGGCCGCCGCGCCCGACCTCGTCGAGGCCGGCCTCGACATCCTCAACCCCCTCCAGCCCGAGTGCCTCGACATCGACGCACTCCACGCACGCTTCGGCGGCCGCCTGACCCTCGACGGCTGCATCGGCACCCAATCGACCATGCCCTGGGGCACCCCCGACGACGTCCGCGCCCGCGTCAAGCACTGCATCGAGCGGTATGGGCAGGAGGGCGGCCTCATGCTCGCGCCCACCCACGTCCTCGAGCCGGAGGTCCCGCTCGAGAACATCGACGCCTTCGCCGAGGCCTGCCGCGAGCTCGGCACGTTCGACTGAGCCGGCGCCGCCGCTACCCCTCGGGCTTGGGCGCGGCCCCCGCCGCGAGACGGCGGACCCTGAGACCCCGCACGGCGGCTCGCGTGAGCTGGGCGCCCACGCCGAGCCGGCCCACGCCCTCCGTGGAGTACGGCGCCGCGATGCTGTAGTTCCCCAGGGCGGGCAGGCTGCGTACGTCCTTGCCGTCTACCCAGGCTCGGACCTCGTTGCCCGCGACGCGGACCCGCACCTGGTACCACCGCCCGCGCACGAAGCGGAACGCGGACCGGACCGGCTGGGCGTCCTCTTCGGCGCCCTGTGTCGGCATCAGGCAGACATAGCCCTTGGTGTCCTCACCCGCCAGACTCAACGACCACCGGGCCGGCCCTGAGGGGAAGGCGACGCCGCAAAAGAGGCCGCTGCCGCCCAGGCATGCGGCCTCGAGCCGCACCTCGTAGTCCGCGGTGGGGAAATCGCCGACCCACTCGACCCCAGCCCGCGCGATGCTCTGCTGCTCGAACACGCGGGCCGGGTCGGCCGGCAGCTTGCCTGGCAGCACGTTGATCAGCACCCCACCCCTGCTGACCCGCACCAGCCGCTTGGGGTCCCTCACGGTCTTGAGGGCAGGCCCCACGGCGCGCCAGCTCCCCAGGTGCCTCTGCGCGAACAGCTCGTGCCACGTGTCCGCCCTGCCCTTGGCCGCGACGGGGCCGGGGGTGGGCTCGGGCTTCTCAGGCGGGTGCGGAGGGGGCTTGAGGGCGGCGGCCAGCCGCTCGCGGTAGGCGGCGACGGCGGGTCGGTCGCCAGCGGCATCGAGAGCTTTCCCTGCCTCGTCGAGCTTGGCACCCTCGGCGAGAAGGAACACGCCGAGGGTGAGGCGGGAGCGCGCATCGTCCCGGAGGTCGGCATAGGCCGCCGCCTGGCCCGCAGTCAGGCGGCGTATGGGGCGCCTGGCCGTCGCCTTCGGCCCCTTGAGGAACACGTCGCCGTCCTCGACCCTCAGGATCTCGCCGCCCGCGCCCGCAAAGGCCAGGAAACTGCCCTTGCGCCCGGACAACCCCCGCTCGACCGCGGCCCAGAACTCCCGCAGAAGCTGCACGGCCTCGGCATCCGCCGCCAGGCGCTTGCGGACCGGCGCGTAGGCGGGGGCCTGCTCCACCTTGGCGAGGAGCCGCTCCGCCTCGCCGTAGCGGCGCTCCCCGAGCAGGGCCCACACCTTGCCGGAATGCTCCGCGTAGAGGGCTCTCGCCGCCTCGAGCGCCGCGCGCTGGATCTCGTGGACCGCCTCGATCTCGTCGGCGACGCGCTGGTCCATCCCGTCGAGCGCGAGGCCCTTCGCCCACTCGAGCTCGGTGAGGGCCTTCTCGTAGTCGCCCGCCACCGCCAAGGCCCGGGCACGGTGACGAGTCCTGTCCCACCGCCCCCACAGGTCGGCGTGCTGCTCCCTGGAGGCGATCTCCGCGAGCTTCCGCTTCGCTCGCTGGGCGAGGTGCGGCATGCCGAGGGCCAGGGCCGCCTGCGCGGCCGCCCGGGCGCCGGCGTAGTCCTTGCTGTCGAGGGCTGCGTCCGCGGCGCGGGCCAGCTCCTCGTAGCGCGCATCGGCCCTGGCAACGACCCTCTGCGCCAGCGCCGCAGCGTCCGCCTGCCCCAGCTCGGGCGCGGCCTCGTTCACCAGCGCGCGCGCGTCCGCGAAGCGGTCCTGCGCGAGCAGCCGCTCGCACGCCGCTCGCGCTCTGCCCAGCCTCAGCGCCTGCTGGCGCACCCGCTCGGCGCGGGACGCGAGGTCGGCCTTCGCCGTCTCCAGCCGCCCGATCGTGGCCCGCGCATCCTCAGCCCACTGGGTGGACGGGTAGCGCGTCACGACGTCGCGGAGCCGCGCGAGCGTCTGCTCCATGTCGTCGGGGTGTGTCCGCTCGTGCTCGAGGGCCGCTTCGTAGGCCGCCTTCGCCGCGTCGTCCAGCCTGTCCTCCAGCTCCTGGAGCTTGGCCGCGGCCAGGCCGGCCTGCTCCGTGCCGGCGTAGGTCGTCCGCACGTCCAGGAAGCGCCGGGCGGCCGCGTCCAGATCGCCGGGGCTCGCCTCCCAGGCCTTCAGGGCCGCCTGGTAGGCTGCCTTCGCCTCCTCCCGTCTCTCGGCGGCGCGATCTGCCTCCGACGGCGGCCGCAGCAGCACGAGCGGCAGTACCACGACCACGACTGCGGCCGCCACGGCCGCGGCGGTGAGCCAACGGCTGAGCCTGCGGCGACCTGGGACGGGCTCTCGTCCTGGCGATGCCGCCGGCCCGCGTTGCGGGGCAGCGACGTCGGGCTCAGCGTGCGCCGCCGGCGCGCGCTCCCTGCCTTCCAGGAGGTCGTGGATGGTGTCGAGGGCGGCCCTGGGGCTCGCCGGGCGCTGGCCGGGGTCCTTGGCGAGCATGCGCTCGAGCAGGTGCCGCAGGCCTGGGCTGAGGTCGGGCAGGGGCGGGACGGGCTCGGCGATGTGCCTGGCCAGGACGGCGGGGGCGGTGGGCGCGTCGAACGGGACGCGCCCGGCCAGCATCTGGTAGAGGATCACGCCGAGGGCGTAGAGGTCGGTCCTGGTGTCGAGGTGGGTCTCGCCGCGCGCCTGCTCGGGCGCCGCGTAGTGGGGCGCGTCGGGCTCGTGGGCTGGGCGGGCGACGCCGAGGCCGGTCAGGCGCACGACGCCGTCGGTGCCGAGGATGATGGCGTCGGCGGACAGGCCGCCGTGGGTGAGCCCGCGGTCCAGGGCATACTCGAGGGCGAGCAGGACGGCCCCGACGGTCTCCAGGGCACTGCGCGCGTCGAGCCTGGCCTCCTGGGCGATCGCCTCCTGGAGCGTGGGGCCCTCCGCCAGCTCCGTGGCGAAGTAGCACGCGCCCCTGGCCTCGCCGACCTCGATGCCTCGCACGATGTGAGAGTGGTCGAGCCCCGTCGCGGCCTGCGCCTCGGCCAGGAAGCGCTCGCGGAGCTCCGCATCCCGGGCAAGCTGGGGCGGCAGGACCTTCAGCGCGACGCGGCGGCCCGTGCGGGCATCCCGGGCCTCGAACACCGTGCCCCGGCCACCCTTGCGCAGGCGGTTGAGCACCTCGTAGTGGCCGATGCGGGTCGAATCGGACGCCTCGTCGGCGCCGCGGGGTCGCGGGGCCATGCGGTTCTCCTCCGGGTGGCCTTCGGCGCTCATTATGGGCCGGCCTCGGGCGGTTTGCAAGGGGCGCGCCCGGATGTTACACGCCCTTGTTGGCGGCTGCGGCGCGGGGCTGGGGCCGGCCCCGACGCGCTTGCAATGCGCCGCCCCGGCAGGTAGAGTGAGCGCCCGGTCCGTGGGCCGGGTGTCCAGTCCGACGTGTCTGCTGAGGAGAGCGACCATGCGCGGAGAATCGGGTGTCGTGACGCGCCGCAGCTTCCTGAAGGCGGGCGCCGCTGGCGCCGCCGTGGCGGCCACGGGGCGCCCGCTGCTGGGCGCTGAGGCGGGGAAGAAGCGGATCCGCGTCGGCATGCAGCTCTACTCGCTGCGCCGCGAGTGCAAGAGCGAGTTTGTCAAGGTGCTCGGCGAGCTGGCGAAGATGGGCTACGAGGGCGTCGAGTTCGCCGGCTACTACGGCTGGGACCGCAAGCCCGCCGAGTTCCGCAAGCTGCTCGACGACCACGGCCTCGCCTGCTGCGGCACCCACACCCACATCGGCACCCTGCTCGGCGACAGCCTCCAGAAGACCATCGCCCTCCACAAGACCCTCGGGAACCGCTTCCTCATGGTGCCCAGCCTGCCAGGCCAGTACCGCAAGGGCAAGCAGGGCTGGCTGAAGACGGCGAAGCTCTTCAGCGACATCGCCGCCAGGGCCAAGCCCCAGGGCATGGTCGTCGGCTACCACAACCACAGCGTCGAGTTCAAGCCCATCGACGGCGAGGTGCCGTGGGACATCCTTTTCGGCGCCGCCGGCCCCGACGTGGCCATGCAGCTCGACATCGGCAACTGCATGGGCGGCGGCGGCGACCCCGTCCACTTCCTGCGCAAGTACGCCGCCCGCGCCTGGACGATCCACCTCAAGGAAAGCGGCGGCGGCGACGGCGTCGTCGGCCAGGGCAAGGCCCCCTGGAAGGAGATCTTCGCCATCGCCCGCACCCAGGCGGTGACCGAGTGGCACATCGTCGAGTTCGGCGGCTCGAAGCTCGGCAACCTCGAGTGCGCCCGCCGCTCGCTCGAGTTCATCAAGCAGGCGAACGCCTGACCCCGCCTGGCGCGCGTCGGCGCGTGACCTCCGCCGCGCTGGCGCGCCCTTGCAATGGGGCGCCGATGGGGTATAATCGGGCTCGCGACAGACGCGGTGGAGCGCTTCGGTGATCAAGGTCGGGCTGTTCGGCGGGTCCTTCGACCCGATCCATTGCGCGCACCTGGTGGTGGCCGAGCAGGCCCGCGAGCGGCTCGGCCTCGAGCGGGTGCTCTTCGTCCCGGGCCGGCGCCCGCCGCACAAGCTCGACAAGCAGCTCGCCCCGGCCGAGCACCGCCTGCGGATGGTGGAGCTGGCGATCGCAGGCCACCCGGCCTTCGAGGCGTGCGACGTCGAGCTGCGGCGCGACGGGCCCTCGTACTCGCTCGTGACCGTCCAGGGGCTCCGGGCCGAGCACGCCGACTGGGAGCTCTACTTCCTCATCGGCGCCGACACGCTGCCCGAGCTGCCGACGTGGCACCGGCTCGGCGAGCTGGCGGCCCTGTGCCGCTTCGCGGTGTTCGCGCGGCCGGGCGAGTCGCTCGACGAGGTGGCGCCGCTGCGCGGCGTGCTGAGCGACGCGGCGATCGCGGCGATCCGGAGCCGGTCCTTCGCGACCCCGCTCCTGGAGATCTCCTCGACGGAGGTGCGGCGGCGGGTGCGCGAGGGGCGTTCGGCCCGCTACCTGGTGCCCGAGGCCGTGCGGCGTTACATCCTGGAGCACGGGCTGTACCGATGCTGAGCACGGCCGTCCATTTCGGTGCGGGGAACATCGGCCGGGGGTTCCTCGGTCAGCTCTATCACCAGAGCGGCTACCGCACGGTGTTCGTGGACGTGGACCCGCGGGTGGTGGCGGCGCTGAACGCCGCGGGGCGCTACGACCTCCAGATCGTGGGCGACGAGCGCTGCGAGACGAAGCCGGTCCGCAACGTGAGCGCGCTCGGCGTCGGGGACGTCGAGGCGGTGGCCGAGGCGGTGGCCGGCTGCGAGATCGCGAGCTGTGCGGTCGGCGTCCGCGCTCTGCCGCACATCGCGCCCCCCCTCGCCGCGGGCATCGCCCTGCGGGCCGAGGGCTCGGGCGAGCCGCTCAACGTCGTGGTGTGCGAGAACCTGCTCGACGCGGCCGAGACCCTGCGCGGCGCCGTGCTCGGGGCCATCGACGAGCCGCACCGCGGCTTCGCGCGCGAGCAGGTCGGCTTCGTGGCCACCGTGGTGAGCCGCATGGTGCCCATCGTGCCCGACGCGATCCGCCAGCGGCACCCGCTCTACGTGGCCGTCGAGGCCTACTGCACGCTGCCCGTGGACGCGACGGCATTCGTGGGCGAGGCGCCCTGCGTCGAGGGCTTTCTGCCCGTGGCGAACATCGAGGCGCACGAGGAGCGCAAGCTCTTCTGCCACAACTGCGGCCACGCGCTCTGCGCCTACCCCGGCCACCAGCGGGGCCTGGAGCTCATCGCCGAGGCGGTCGCCGACCCCGGCGTGCGCGACGCAGTGGTCGGCGGCCTGGGCGAGACGGGCCAGGCGCTCGTCCGCAAGCACGGCTTCGAGCCGGCCGAGCACGAGGCCCACGTGGCCGACCTGCTGCGGCGCTTCGGCAACCGCGCGCTCGGCGACACCGTGTTCCGGGTCGCGCGGGACCCGCTCCGCAAGCTCGGGCGGCACGATCGCCTGGTCGGCGCGGCCGCGCTGTGCCTCGACCAGGGGGTGGAGCCGACCCACGTGGTCGAGGGCATCCGCGCGGCCCTGGCCTTCGACCATCCCGACGACCCGCAGGCCGCGCGGCTCCAGGCGATGCTGGCCGACCAGGGCCCCGACGCCGTCCTGCGCCAGGTGTGCGGGCTCGAGCCGGGCGAGCCGCTCTACGAGCGAATCCGAGAGGTGATGCCATGAGCCGTTGCGTGGGCATCGTGTGCGTGGTGCTGGCGGCTGCGTCGATGGGCTGGGGCGGCGCGAGCTCGACGCTGCGGCGCGAGGCGAGCCGCGAGCACCGCCGGCGCCGCCGGGCGATGAGCGTCGAGGAGCGCCTGGCCGAGCAGACCCTGCGCGAGATCGAGGCCGAGCACCGCCGCCTGATCCGGCGCGAGGCCGAGGTGGCGCCCGAGTACCGCACCGAGGCCTCGCTCATCTACCTCGACCGCGAGCGCGCCGCCCAGCGCGACCCCTTCGAGCTCCAGCGCGAGCGCGACCGCCGACTCGCCGCCGAGCGCTACAGGCTCGACGGCCTGCGCTTCTACTCCGCGGCCGACTATCGCCTCGGCAGCGAGACCCGCCTCATCGCCGGACGACGAGGCTACGGCGGCCCCGGCGGCTACGGCCATGCGCTCCGCAGGGCCGAGCAGGGCGCCATCGACAGCGCCATCGACGTGGCGTGGCGCGACGAGCAGCGCAGGCAGGCCATCATCCGCCGAGTCCTCGCCGTCGCCAGCAAGCTGGAGCAGGAGGCCCGGGGCGGGAGGCCCCAGCCGCCGAGGAAGTCGGCCTGGCGACGCTTCTCCGACTTCATCACCGGACCCTTCAGGCGGGAGTGACGTCGCCCATGAGCCAGCGCCACTGCCTCAACCACAAGGACCGGCCCGCCGTCGGGCTCTGCCACCAGTGCCACGCGCCGATCTGCGAGGAATGCCGCTACGAGGCGCCTGCCGACGGCCTCTTCTGTAGCCAGCAGTGCTACGACCGCTACGTCGCCTACCAGAGCCGCAAGCAGGCGCCGCACAGGCCCGGGCGGCTCAAGAGCCTGGCGGTCGGGCTCTTCCTCCTGCTCATCCTCGCCGCGGCGGCCGCGGTCGTCGTCGAGAAGGTGCTCGGCATCGCCACGTTCAGCCGGCTCTTCTGACCGACGCGGCGGCACCCGGGAGGCCCGTCCGCCGCAGGCGGCTGGCGGCTCGGCAGGAGCCTCGCCCTCCCATCGCCTCATCGTGGAGCACGCGCTCGCTTCTCCTGCGCGCAGAGGAGCGTGACCCAGAGCGCGCCGACCGACCTGGCGGTGTGGGGCGCCTGGACGACGCCGAGGCCGCAGTGGGTGTGGCGGCGGCTCTGGGCGATCTCGCAGGCGATGATCTGGTCGGGCTTCGTGGTGAGGAAGACGGCGGACTGGTGGCTGCGCCAGCGGCGGCCGTCGGCGGCGACGCGGGCGTCGAGCCACAGGTGGTCGGGCTTGCCGGTGCTGGCGGCGCGGCGGCTGTGGGCGAGGGCGTGCTCCATCAGGCGGCGGTCCTGTGCGAGGGCGGGCAGGCCGCGCTTCGCCCGCGCGCGGCGGATGCCGTCGAGCACCTGCTTGAGGGTCGCGCCGGCGTCGTAGGTGGGCGGCTCGGCGACGAAGAGCTGGGTGATGAGCAGCGTGCCCTTGCCGTCGCGGACGAGGCCGATGCCGACGTCGGTGAGGGTCTTGCCGAGGATGTTGGCGCGGTGCTTCGGGCTGAGCATCAGCCACTTCTGGCCGGTCGCGACGTCGTTGGCCGACACGATGTTCTCGGCGACGGCGGCGTGGGGGATCCTGGCTCGGGCGACGCGCTCGCGCGGGGTGCCGGTGGTGGGCGAGTCGTGCCTGAAGAAGCCGTGGGCGTACATGTCCTGGGAGTGGGCGCGGGCGACGGCGGCGAGCTTGTCGCTGTAGCGCACAGGCGGGAGCTTGCGCTGTGCGCGGTCGCGGTTGACCAGCGTCGCCATCTGGCGGGCGAGCGGCTCGAGGGGCGGCGGCTCAGCGGCCGCCGCTGGCGCGGCAACCAGCGCGACCAGGAGCCCGAGTGCCGTGGGGGCGCACATCCCGAAGCGGGGCCGCGGGCGCGAGCATCCTGCGGTTCCATCCATCATCGACCGACCCATCGAGCTCTCTCACTTCTTCTGTCCGCAGATGAGGGTCACCCAGAGCGCGCCTCGGGTCTTGGCGCGGACGTCGCTCTGGACGACCCCGATGCCGAGGTGGCCGTAGAGGCGGTTGTGCGCGATGTCGCAGCCGATGACCTTGGCGACGTCGTCGGTGAGGAAGAAGGCGGCCTCGTGCACGCGCCAGCGCTGCTTGTCGCGGGCGAGGCGCGCCTCGAGCCACTGGGGGTCGTAGTTGCCGCGCAGGGCCGCGCGCTCGCTGTGGCTCAGGGCGCGGTCGGTCAGCTCGTCGTCCTCGAGGAGGCGGCGCAGGCCCTTCTCGGCGCGGGCCTTGTTGATGCCCTCGACGATCTGCTTGTGGAGCGCGGCGACGTCGTGGGTGGGCGGCGGCAGCACGAAGAGCTGGGTGATGACGAACCAGCCCTTGTCGTTGCGGTGGATGCCGATGCCGAGGTGGGAGAACTTGGGGTTGAGGATGTTGTCGCGGTGCTTGGGGCTGGCCATGAGCATGGCCTGGCCCTGGGGCACGGAGGGCGCGACGGCGATGTTCTCGCCGGCGCCCCGGAAGGGGATCCTGGCGGCGTTCAGGCGATCCTTGGGCTTGCCGGTGCGGGGCGACTCGTGGGCCATGAACCGGTGGGTCTTCATGTCGAGCGAGTGGGCGCGGGCCACGCGCGCCAGGTCGTCGCGCCAGGCCACGGGCGGGAGCTTGCGAGCGGCGCGGTCGCGGTTCACGAGCGCGAGCATCTCGCGCTCGAGCTTCGGGAAGGGCGCCACCTGGCCTGCCCGGGCGCCGGCGGCGAGCGCGAGCAGCAGCGGAATGCATCGGTGGGAGCGGGTCACGGGCTCACCTCGTCGGCCGCGCGGGCCTCGCGCGGCTCCTCGAGCCGCAGGGCCAGCGCAGCTGCCGCCACGGCGAAGACGCCGGCGATGGCGAAGCACGGCCAGTAGGCGTCGAGCGTCATCGCCAGCCAGCCGCCCAGCAGCGGCGCGATGACCACAGGCGGCGCCACGAGCACCTTCCACATGGCCATGTAGCGCGGCCGGTGCTCCAGCGGCGCGATCTCCAGCATGTAGTTTAGCCCGCCGAGGCGGACTCCGCAACTCGCCACGTTCAGCACCACCGCCAGCGCCACCGCACCGGCCCACTGGATGCCCGTCCCCGGCAGCACCGGCAGCAGCAGCGCCAGCGGAGGCCCCGCGATGCGGACCAGGTAGGCCGCCCGCAGCACTGTCGCGTTCCCCACCCGGTCCGACACCCGCGCCCACAGCGGGTTCGCCACCAGGAACGTGATGCCCGACGCGAGCAGGAACACCTGGACCGCCGTGCCCCGCGAGACCCCTCCGTGTGCCGCGGCGCCGTCCAGCACGCCCAGCACCCGCAGGCAGTAGACGACGATGAAGGGGGATGCGATGGCGATCATCGAGCCCGTGAACTGGCAGAGGATGAGGCGCTGGAACGTCCCGTCGCGGCGGCTGATGGCCAGGCCCTCGCGCAGGGTGGCCAGCAGGCCCATCCCGCGGCGGTCCACGTGCATCGGCGGCTCGGAGACGAAGCAGAAGGCCAGCGCCCCCGTCCCGCTGAGCAGGAGGCCGCAGGCGAACACGGCGGCGTAGTTGCCTGGGAACGTCAGGCCCGAGCGCGCCTCGTCGAGCAGGTAGCCGACCGCGAAGGCCCCGCCGAGCTTCAGCACGTTGCCGAGGACCCGCCGCCAGGCGAAGAAGCCGCCTCGGCGCCGCGCCGGCACCGAGTGCGCCACGATCTCGTAGAACGGCAGGATCCCGATCGCCACCGCCACGCGGTAGCCCACCATCGCGGCCACGACCGCCGCGCCGAGCACCCACGGCCGCGCGCCCCGCAGCAGCAGCACCGTCGCCACCAGCGCGCTGAGCATCACCACCCGCCCCACCGCCGAGACCAGGTAGAGGCGCTTCTTGCGCTCCGCCCGCTCGACCACCGGCGCCAGCGGCAGCGGCAGCAGCATCATCGTGCCGAACGTCAGCGCCGTCACGAGCCCGATCATCACCGGCGACGCGCGCAGCTCGAGCAGGAACACGGCCACCACCGCCTGGGTGTTGAGGAACGAGAAGCCGCCCATCACCAGCGCGCCGTTCACCATCCCCAGCCAGTAGTTGCGCGGGATGTACTGCTCGTCCGCCGTCTCAGCCACCAGGCCGTCCGCCAAAGAAGGGCAACGCCCTCGAGGGGCGTCGAGCGCCATTGTAGCCCGGCCCCGACGCGGGATCAACGCAGCGTCTCCGGCAGGCGGCAGCGCCCGTCGCCGGCCCGCCCCGTCGCCCCAGGCCGCCGGCGACCGCATCTTGACAGGCCGCGGGCTTTGCAGTATGGTTGCCCGCCAGGAAGCGCAGGCGCGATGGCAACCATCTGGCGGCGATTGCGGTCGATGCTCGGGGCCACGGAGCGGCCGGCGGGCGGGCCCGACGGCTTGGCGATCCGGCCCATGGGTCCCTCCGACCTCGACGCGGTGAGCGCGATCGAGTCGCTGTCGTTCGGGAGTCCCTGGCGGCGGACCTCGTACGCTCGGGCCGTCGCCACGTCGCCGCGCCAGTTCGTCGTGGCGGAGCTCGACGGCGAGGTGGTCGGCTACGCGGGCTTCTGGCTCGAGCGCGACAAGGCGCACATCGCCAAGATCGCGGTCCACCCCGACCGCCGCCGCCGAGGCATCGCCTGGGCGCTGGTCGAGCACCTGCTCGACCTCATCCGCCGGCTGGGCATCGGCTACGCCTTCCTCGAGGTGCGCAAGAGCAACGGCGTCGCGCGGAAGCTCTACGAGCGGCTGGGCTTCCGCTTCGAGCGCATCCAGCCCAACGCCTACCCCAACGACGGCGAGGACGCCCTGATCCTGGCACGCGGCGACCTGCTCGACCCGGCGGCGGCGCCCGCGCGGCCCGCACCCACGGAGGACTGATGGAACAGACGCTCGTCCTGGTGAAGCCCGACGCCGTCCAGCGCCGCCTGGTGGGCGCGATCCTCGCGCGCTTCGAGGCCAAGGGCCTCCGGCTCGTGGCCCTCAAGATGATCCGCATCAGCGAGGAGCTGGCCCGCACCCACTACGCCCCGCACGCGGGCAAGCCCTTCTACGAGCCGCTCATCCGCTTCGTCACCGGCGGCCCCACCGTCGCGGCGGTGCTCGAGGGCAAGCGCGCCATCGAGATCGTCCGCGCCATGATGGGCCCCACCTTCGGCCCCGACGCGCCGCCCGGCACGATCCGCGGTGACCTCGCCGTCAGCAACCGCTTCAACCTCGTCCACGGCTCCGACAGCGCCGAGTCGGCGGCCAGCGAGATCGCCCTGTTCTTCGAGCCGGCCGAGCTCATCGACTGGCGGCCCGACGACCTGGGGCAGGTCTACGACTTCAGCGAAGGAGGCGAGCCCGTATGAGCTTCCCCGTCGTTCGGATGCGCCGTCTCCGCCAGTCCGAGGCCCTGCGGCGCCTGGTCCGCGAGACGCGGCTGAGCGTCGATCGACTCGTTCTTCCGCTCTTCGTGCGGCCTGGGGAGGGCGTGCGCAGGCCGATCGCCTCGATGCCAGGGAACTTCCAGTGCTCGGTCGATGAGCTCGTCGCCGACTGCCGCGAGGCCGCGGGCCTCGGCATCCCCGCCGTGCTGCTCTTCGGCATCCCGTCGAGCAAGGACGCCGTCGGCTCCGAGGGCTACGCGCCCGACGGCATCGTGCAGCAGGCGGTCCGCGCCGTCAAGGGCGCCGTGCCCGACCTCGTGGTGGTCACCGACGTGTGCCTGTGCGAGTACACCGACCACGGCCACTGCGGGGTGATCCGCGACGGCGAGGTGGACAACGACGCGACCCTCGAGCTGCTGGCCCGCATGGCCCTCAGCCACGTCCGCGCGGGCGCCGACATGGTGGCCCCGAGCGACATGATGGACGGGCGGGTCGGCGCGCTCCGCGCGGCGCTCGACGAGGGCGGCTTCGCGACCGTGCCCATCATGGCCTACGCGGCGAAGTACGCCTCGGGCTTCTACGGCCCGTTCCGCGACGCGGCCGAGAGCCCCCCGCAGTTTGGCGACCGCCGCGGCTACCAGATGGATCCCGCGAACGGCGACGAGGCGCTGCGCGAGGTGGCGCTCGACATCGACGAGGGCGCCGACATCGTGATGGTCAAGCCCGCGCTGGCGTATCTCGACGTGATCTGGCGGGTGAAGGAGGCCTTCGGGATGCCGGTGGCGGCCTACAACGTGAGCGGCGAGTTCGCCATGGTGAAGGCTGCGGCCGCGAAGGGCTGGATCGACGAGCGCGCCGTCGCCCTCGAGATCCTGACGTCGATCCGCCGTGCCGGCGCCGACATCCTCATCACCTACTTCGCACGCGACGTGGCCCGATGGCTCAGCGAGTGATCCGCATCAAGCCCCACCACTTCATCGACGTCGTCCGCGACTTCGGCCGCGGCAGGACGGCGTTCGAGCCGCACCCGTACGGCCACGCGGTGCACGCCGTGGCGGAGCGGCTGTGGCGCGAGCGCGACGTGATGCTGGAGATGGAGCTGGGGGCCGACGCCATCTGCGAGCCGTGCGTCCACAACGTCGGCGGGCTGTGCGACGACACGATCGACACGTCGTTCCGACCCGCGGCGCCGGCGTCGAAGCGGGAGTACAACCTGCTGATCGACCGCCGCTGGTGCGCGCGGTTGGGCCTGGCGCAGGGCGAGCGGCTGACGGCCCGCGCCTTCTGCGAGCGGCTGGCCGAGCGGATGCGCGACATCGCCGACATCTACCGCGAGAACCCGCCCGAGCGCGTCGCCGAGCGCGCGACCGCGCTCCGCGCCGGCATCGACCTCTTCCTCGGCGGCGACCCCTCCGACACGTGAGAACTGCCCCGGCGTCGCCCTCCCGGCCGCAGGCGGCTCGGCGGGAGCCTCGCCCTCCCGTTCCGCGACGGTCGCGCTCAGGTGTCGGCGAGGTGGGAGCCTGTGACGCGTGGAGGGAGGGAAGGGTGGTAGATGCGGTCGTCGGGGACCTCGAGCCGCTCGAGGAGGTCCTCGACGATGGTGGTGGTGCCGAGCCGACTGATGTCGTGGGCGTCGGAGGCGATGGAGAGGGTGGCGCCGTACTCGAGGAGCAGGGCCGCGTAGTCGGCGTAGCTGGACTTGAGGGACTCGGGGTAGTAGTCGGGCAGGAGGCAGGCGGTGGCGTTGATCTCGATGGCGACGCCGTTGTCGGCGGCGGCCTGGGCGAAGTCGCGGGTCATCTCCTTGGGGATGGCGGCCATGGCCAGGAACCAGTTGTCGAGGCTGGTCTCGTACTCGTGGCTTGGGAACCACCAGGGGTGGGCGACGACGTCCACGAGAGGGCTGGCGGCGAGCTTGATGAGCAGGTCGGTCTGGCGCGAGAGGACGGTCTGTGGGGTGCGGTCGTCGGGGTCGAGCCAGGTGCCGTGGACGCCGGCGATGGCGAGCTCGAAGCCCATCTCGCGGGCCACGGCGTTGGTGTAGGGGAGGGTGGCGTTGAGATCGAGGATGTTGAGCTCGCAGCCGAAGTAGACCTCGATGGGGGTGTCGATGCGGACCAGCTCGTCGCGGATCTTCTGGTGGTCGGGCAGGCGGTCGAGGCTGTTGAGGTGGTCGGTGATGGCGATGGAGGTGAGGCCGAGCGCCTCGGCCTTGCGGACGATGGCCTCGACCTGCATCGTGTCGTTGCCGCAGCCCAGATAGTGGGTGTGGATGTGGTAGTCGCGGCCCCAGCGCATGGTATCGCCCCCTTGGCGGTTCGGTCGGAGTGTGGCGTTCAGACTACGCGTCCCCTGGCAGAGCATGGGGTCCTGCGGTCGGGCAGAGGCCGTCGGGGTCGTGGACCGGCCGGCCGCGGACGACGGTGAGCTTGATGTCGAACCCCTCGTCGAAGGCGACGAGATTCGCCTCCTTGCCGACCTCGAGACTGCCCATGCGCGAGGCCGCGCCGACGACGCGTGCGGGGTGGATGGTGGCCATCTGGACGGCCTCGGCCAGCGCGACGTGGAGCATGTGCCGGGCGTTGCGGACCGCGACGTTCATGGTGAGGTTGGAGCCGTGGATGCGGCTGTCGGCGGCGTTGCGCACCACGTCGTCGGGGCGGGTGCGCACCTGGGTGCCGTCGTCGAGGGTGTAGAGGCCTGGGGGCAGGCCGGCGGTCCAGCGCGCGTCGGTCACGAGGGCGACGCGGCTCAGTCCTTTCGCCTTGAGGGCGAGCCGCATCATGAGGGGGTGGACGTGGACGCCGTCGCAGATGAGCTCGGTGGTCATCTCGTCGGTGAGCATGACCATCTCGTCGAGCCGCGCGCGGCTCAGCCCGCGCTCGGGCGGCGGGTAGCCGTAGCGGGTCGCGTTGAACAGGTGGATGGCGTGGGTGAGCCCCGCGGCCAGCGCGTCCCGGAACTCGTCCCACGTCACGCACGAGTGGCCCACGGCCGCCACGACGTCCCGGCCCACCAGCGTGCGCACCAGGTCCATGCCGCCCGCGATCTCCGGCGACAGCGACATCAGCCGGACCGTCTCGGGGAACCGGTCGAACGTCGCGTCGAGCTCGCCCTCGGCGAAGCGGTCGCGCGCCCGCGCGGGGTCGAGGCCGCCGAGGCAAGCGGGGTTGACATAGACGCACTCGACGTGGGCGCCGAGGACGAGCGCCCCCCCGGGCGCGGCCGTGCGGCGCCGCTCGATGAGCGACAGCCACTCCGGCTCGAGGCACTGGGCCGTCGGCACGAAGGCGGTGCAGCCGTGGCGGCCCTTGAAGTCGGCCATCGTGTCAACGCTCTCGTCGATGGCCTTGCCGCCGCCGGCGCCGTGGCAGTGAATGTCGATGAAGCCCGGGGCCAGGGCCAGGCCCCCCAGGTCGAGCACCGTCTCGCCCGACGTGACGTCGGGCGGGCGGAAGTGGCCCAGCGCCGCGATGTGCCGGCCGTGGATTCGCAGCCAGCCGTGCGCGTGGTCTTCCCAGGGCGTGATCAGACGGCAGTTGCGGAACAGCAAGCGCTGGTCTCCCGAGGACCCTCTTGTCCCAGGCCATGATACCGGGGCGACTCGGCCGAGTCAACTGCGTTCGCACCCGCGTCGTCCCGTCTGGACGTTGAATCGGTGTGTGGTGATGTTGCCGGTCGTCAACATTCGCCGAATCGCCTTAAGTGTAGTGCATATAGGCGTTTACGCTTCAGGAACGGCCGTGGCCCGTCCGGGGATGTTGACGATGCGCAACACGCGCGGCGCCGCGCCGCCAGCGCGGCTCCGCCAGTTCTGCGCCGACGCTCACATAAGCTGTTGTTACGATAGACTCTGCAAATTGCGCCGGACATGCTCGTGAGCGGCAACAGCCGGCACGCTTCTCGCTTCTGCTAGTGTCCTGACCGACAAGTCCGCTCCACCGGGTGCGAGGACCTGCGCCATGGGTGTCAGCCGTCGCTGTTCATAGTTCTAGTGTAGTGTCTTGAAACTGTCGAAGAGAAATCGAATTTGCCGAGTCGT
>CBFDBL010000051.1:0-16675 GCA_965603035.1 uncultured bacterium | reverse complement strand
CTCTTGCGCGCCGAACTTGGAGCCCCGAACCTGAAAAAGGAGATCTCATCTTGAGGACTATGGTGGGTATCAGAAGGCCATGTTGCTGTTCGATCTTGTGGCTGAGGACATGACCAAAGTGCGTGGGAACCCGCTCTGCTACAAGCTCGTGTCACAGCAAGTCGGCGTCGCCGATTCCATCTGCGCGAGCATTGAGGAGGGACATGGGCGCCGGACGGCGCGCGAGTACCGCCGGTTCCTGCGTGATCGCTCGCGCTTCCGCCCGTGAGGTGCGAGGGAGGTACATCAGGATGCGCCACTGCCTCGACCCTCAACTCGTCGCGAATCGAACGGGCATCTGCGACAGCATCATCGGGATCCTGACTCGGACCATTGACACACTGAGCGGCGGGCGAGGCCGATCATGAACAACAAGCACCGCGACTCCTCCTCCGCTCGTCCCCCGTCCCCCGTCCCCCGTCCCTCGGACGTCGTCCTCGACGTCCGCGACCTCAAGACGTACTTCAATGTCGAAGGCGGCGAGGTGCGCGCGGTGGATGGCGTCACCTTCTCGGTGCCGCGCGGGCGCATCATGGCCATCGTGGGCGAGAGCGGCTGCGGCAAGAGCGTGACGGCGTACTCGATCCTGCGGCTCGTGCAGAAGCCGGGGCGCATCGCCGGCGGACAGATCCGACTGCACACCCGCGACGGCGAGACGATCGACATCACGGCGCTCCGCGAGACGTCCGACCAGCTCTACCACGTCCGCGGCGGGCTCGTGAGCATGATCTTCCAGGAGCCCATGACCGCGCTCAGCCCCGTCCACACGATCGCCAACCAGATCTGCGAGGCCATCCTGCTCCACCAGGACGTCTCGAAGGCCGAGGCCGAGGCGATCGCGGTCGAGATGCTCGGCAAGGTCGGCATCCCAGGCCCGCGCGAGCGCCTCCACCAGTACCCCTTCGAGATGAGCGGCGGCATGCGCCAGCGCGTCGTCATCGCCATGGCGCTGGCGTGCCGGCCCGAGCTGCTCATCGCCGACGAGCCGACCACGGCGCTCGACGTGACGATCCAGGCGCAGATCATGGGCCTGCTCAAGGAGCTCCAGCGCGACCTCGGCACCTCGGTCCTGCTCATCACCCACGACCTCGGCGTCGTCGCCCAGACCGCCGACGACGTGGCCGTCATGTACCTCGGCCGCATCGTCGAGCACAGCGACGTCCGCACCGTCCTCAAGCGCCCCAGCCACCCCTACACCCTCGCACTGCTCCAGTCGCTGCCCAGCCTCCACGCACAGAGCGAGCGGCTCCCCTCCATCGAGGGCTCCGTCCCCTCGCTCAACGAGCTGCCGCCCGGCTGCCCCTTCCACCCACGCTGCCCCTACCGCCAGGCCGGCCGCTGCGACGTCGGCGCGCCGCCGCCGATCGAGGAGCTCGCCGAAGGGCATCTGGTCGCCTGCGTTCGCGTGAGGGAGATCCAGCCATGAACGCAACGCAGCCCATCCTCAGTGTGCGGGGCCTCAAGAAGCACTTCCCGGTGTTCAGCAAGGGCTTCTTCAAGCGCCAGATCGCCACGGTGCGGGCGGTGGACGGGATCGGCTTCGACCTGATGGCGGGCGAGACGCTGGGGCTGGTGGGCGAGAGCGGCTGCGGCAAGACCACGGCGGCGCGCACCATCCTCCGCGCGTTGACGCCGACCGACGGGAAGGTGCTGTTCCGGGGGAACGGGGAGGCCGTGGATCTGGCCTCGCTGCCCGGGTGGAAGCTCAAGCCGCTGCGGCGGAAGATGCAGATGATCTTCCAGGACCCCTTTGCGTCGCTGAACCCTCGGATGACGGTGGGCGACATCGTGGGCGAGGGGCTGACGATCCACGGGGTCGCGAGGGGGCGGGAGCTGCGGGACCGCGTCGTCGAGATGCTCAGCAAGGTGGGGCTCAAGCCCGAGCACCGCAACCGCTATCCCCACGCCTTCAGCGGCGGCCAGCGCCAGCGCATCGGCATCGCCCGCGCGCTCATCCTCCATCCCTCGCTCGTCATCTGCGACGAGGCCGTCTCCGCGCTCGACGTCAGCGTCCAGGCACAGGTCATCAACCTGCTGATGGACCTCCAGGACGACCTGCACCTCTCCTACGTGTTCGTCGCCCACGACCTGAGCGTGGTCAAGCACATCAGCGACCGGGTCGCCGTCATGTATGCGGGCAAGATCGTCGAGCTGGCCGCCACGCGGGCCATCTTCGAGGACCCGCAGCACCCCTACACCCGCGCCCTCATCTCCGCCGTCCCGCTCCCCGACCCCGACGCCGCGATGGAGTTCGCCCTCGTCGGCGAGGTCGCCGACCCCGCCCACCTGCCGCCCGGATGCAGCTTCCACCCGCGCTGCCCGCACCGCTTCGAGCCCTGCGACGAGGTCGAGCCACCGCTGCGCGACTGCGGCGACGGCCGGCTCGTCGCCTGCCACCTCTTCCAGCCGCCGGGGTGATCCAGCCGTCAGCCTGCCGGGGTCTGTGTGGGCGGGACGAAGCCGCGGCGCATGGTGTTCTCGGTGACGACGCGGGGGTCGAGGAACTGGAGGAGGTAGTCGGGCCCGCCCGCCTTCGAGCCGACGCCCGACATCCTGAAGCCGCCGAAGGGCTGGCGGCCGACGACGGCGCCGGTGCAGCCGCGGTTGATGTAGAGGTTGCCGACCCGCAACTCGCGGCGGCAGCGCTCGAGGTGGCCCGGACTGCGGCTGAACACGCCGCCGGTGAGCGCGAAGCGGGTGCCGTTGGCCCACGCGATGGCCTGGTCGAAGTCGCGCGCCCGCAGGACCGACAGGACGGGGCCGAAGATCTCCTCCTGCGCGAGCCGGTGCTCGGGCGCGATGCCCGTGACGATCGCGAGCGGGGCGTAGCAGCCCTCGTCGGGCACCCCGGCGCGGTAGGCGACGGTGCCCTCCTGGCCGGCCAGCTCGATGTAGTCGAGCATCTTCGCCCGCGCCGCGGCGTCGATGACCGGCCCCAGGTAGCTGGCGGGGTCCTCGGCGGGGCGGACGGCCAATGAGCGTGCGGCGTCGAGCAGGCGCTCGAGGAAGCGGTCGTAGATGGCGTCGAGCACGATGACGCGGGAGCAGGCCGAGCACTTCTGCCCCTGGTAGCCGAAGGCGCTGTAGAGCACGGCGGGCACCGCCTGGTCGAGGTCGGCGTCGTCGTCGATGACGATGGCGTTCTTCCCGCCCATCTCGGCGATGACCTTCTTGACCGACGCCTGCCCCTCGGGCGTGCGGCCGGCCCTCTCGATGATGCGCAGGCCCACCGCCATCGAGCCGGTGAACGCGATGAGGCCGATGGCGGGGTGCTCGACGAGGGCGTCGCCCATGACGCTGCCGCGGCCGGGCGTGTAGTTGAGCACGCCGGGCGGGAGGCCGGCGTCGTGGAGGAGCTGCCAGAGGGTGTGGCCGACGACGGGGGTGAGGTTGGAGGGCTTGTAGACGACGCAGTTGCCGGCGACGATGGCGGCGGCGCACATGCCGGTGCTGATGGCGAGCGGGAAGTTCCAGGGCGCGATGACGGCGGCGATGCCCTTGGGCTCGTAGACGTAGGCGTTGTCCTCGCCGGGCGCCGTGCCCATGCGCCGCGGCTGGCCGAGCCGCACCATCTCGCGGGCGTAGTAGGCGAGGAAGTCGATGGCCTCGGCCACGTCGAGATAGGCCTGCTGCCACTGCTTCCCGGCCTCGAGGGTCTGCCAGGCGGCGAGCTCGTAGATGCGCTCGCGGCCAAGCTCGGCGGCGCGGGCGAGCACGGCGGCCCGCTCGGCCGGCGCGGTGTCGCGCCATGCGGGGAACGCCTGCTGCGCGGCTGCGACGGCCCGCTCGATCTCCGCGACGCCCGCCTGGTGCGCGCGGCCGACCACCTCGCGCGGGCGGGCGGGGTTCACCGAGTCGATGATCTCGCCTGCCCTCACCTGCTCGCCGCCGATGACGAGCGGGCGGGTCTGCCCGAGCTGTCCGCGCACGCGGGCGATGGCCTGGGCGTAGGCGTCGCGCACCTCGGCGCGCGTCCAGTCGGGGAAGGGCTCGTTGGCGAAGGCCTGCGGCCCCTCGGGCTCGGGCGGCTCCGCCGCGGGGGCCTGCGGCGCGGCGAGCAGGCGCGCGACGTCCGTGCCGTCGCTGAAGGTCTGGCGCAGGAACGACTCGTTGGCGGTGTTCTCGAGCAGGCGCCGGATCAGGTAGGCCATCCCGGGCAGCATGTCGCCGTAGGGGCAGTAGAGACGGACGCGCCCGGCCGTGCGGAGCATGGCCTTGCGGAAGGGCTCGGCCATTCCGTAGAGCGCCTGGAACTCGTAGCGCTCGTCGGGCACTCCGAGCTCGCGTGCCGCCTCGATGACGACGGCGACGGAGCGGAGGTTGTGGGAGCCGCAGGCGAGGTGGCAGACGTCGTGGTTGCGGAGGATCGTCTCGGCGCAGCGCTCGAAGGCCGCGTCGGTCTCGGCCTTGGCGGTGTAGACGGGCACGGGCCACCCGCGCTGGCGGGCGACGACGGTCTCGTAGTCCCAGTAGGCGCCCTTGACGAGGCGGATCGAGATGGGCAGCCGCTCGGCGCGCGCCCAGGCGACCAGCGCGTCCACGTCGGCCTCGGTCTCGCGCAGGTAGGTCTGGATGGCGATGCCGAGGTGGGGGTAGTCGCGGCAGTCGGGGTCGCTGCGCAGGCGTCGGTAGACCTCGAGGGTGATGTTCTTGAGCGCGCGCATCTCCATGTCGACGCACAGGGAGCCGCCGAGCGCGATCGTCCGCTGCCAGATGGGCTTGAGCCGCGCGAGGATCGCGGCGACCGAGCCCTCGAAGTCGAGCGGGTCGGCCTGCGAGTAGAGCGCCGACGGCTTCACCGACACGTTGACCCGCGGCGCGTGCCCCCAGTCGAGGTCGCCGTCGCCGCCGCCCAGCGCCGCCCACTCGCCCTGCGCCTCGGCCAGGCCGTCGAGCAGCCCGAGGTAGCTCGCGGCGTAGGCGTCGGCCTCCCGCTCGCTCACCGTCGCCTCGCCCAGCACGTCGACCGTGAAGCCGAAGCCCTGCCTGCGAAGCTTGCCGAGCCGGCCCATGGCCTCGCGCACCGTGGCGCCGACGATGAAGTCGCGGGCCATCCGCTCGAGGTTCGAGCGGATCGCCCCGCCCATCACCCGCATCCCCAGCCGCCCGCCCAGACCCGCTCCCTTCAAGCCCCAGCGGAAGACGGCCGGCACGCTCTCCTCCTGGCCGAAGTACTCCGTGAGGTGACGCGACAGCGACTCGCCCGTCGTCAGGGTGGGCAGGACGTCGATGAACCGGAAGAGCTGGACCTTGAACTCGTCGTGGCGCATGCACCAGTCCATCACCTTGCCGACCCACCGCCCCTTGTTGAAGACGGAGGGGGCCTCGTCGCCGATGCTGGCGAAGAGCTCGCGGCCGCGCGCCACGATGCGGGCTTCCAGTTGCTCGCGGTCCATGAGGAGCGTGCCTCTCGTCGTGGATGAAGTATGCCCGTCTGGCCCGGCCCATCGTAGTGGCAGGGGGCCAAGCGGTCAAGGGCGTGTGGGGCCGTGCGTCAGCCCGTCGCGGCGCCGCAGACGGCCAGGCTGCGGATCCGCGGGGTGGCGACCGACTGGGTGAGGCGGAGGCGCACCTGGGCGACCTCGACGGGCTTGAAGGACTGGATGCGCTTGTGGCCGATGCTGATGCCGTCGCAGAGCTTCTGCCACTCACCGCCGGGCCGCAGGCCCTCGAGGACGTAGGCGCGCACCCGCTCGCCGTGGGCGATGTCTTCCATGATGACGGCGTGGTCGATGCGCTGCGGCTTCGGCAGCGCGAGCACGATCTCGGCGCCGTGCCCCTTCGTCTCGGCGACGGGCGTGGCGAAGCGGCGGCGCAGCTCCTTGCCCAGCTCCTCGCAGCGCCGCACGTCGGCCGCGGGCACGAGCCCTGTGGGGTCGGGCGTGAGGCCGAGCATCAGGTTGGCGTTCCGGCCGACGGACTTGTAGTAGAAGCCGACGAGCCGGTCGAGCGACTCGATGGTCTTCTCGGTGCCGGGCTTCCAGAACCAGTGGTGGCCGCGCAGCACGGTGTCGACCATGGCGGGGCTCCAGAGCGTGCCGTCGGGGTCGCCGTGCTCGAGCAGCTTGCGCCAGCCGGGCGCGCGGCCTTTGTGGGCGGCCTCGGCGGTGTCGAGTGCCGGCATGGTGGCCCAGCAGGGGTAGCCGGCGTAGCCCGCCTCGTTGCCGATCCAGCGGTGCTCGCGGCGCTGGGGGCTGTGGTAGAAGACCATGTCGGGCTGATGCTTGTCGACGATGGGCAGGACGTCGGGGCCGCCGTCGGCCGGCGCGATGAGGCCGGCGTCGAACCAGATCTGGACGAGCGGGCCGTAGCGCGAGCACAGCTCCTCGACCATCCGCTCGCACGTGCGGGCAAACTCGGCCTGCCGCGGCCCGCCCTTGCCGTAGTTGACGCGATACCGATCGACCTTCCAGTATGCGTTGCGGAAGCAGCTCAGGTAGACGCCCGGCAGGATCTTGGCACGGCGGCACGACTCGACGAAGTCCTTCACCAGGTCGCCCTTGCCGTCGCGCCAGGCGGCGTGCTTGACGCCATAGGGATAGAGGTCGCTCTGCCACTGGAGGAAGCCGTTGAAGTGGGTGGCGGTGACGATGGCGTAGCGTGCGCCCATGGCCTTGGCCGAGGCGAGCCACTGGTCGGTGTCGAGCTTCGAGGGGTTGTAGCGGGCGGGGTCCCAGGTCTTGTGGATGGCGTCGCGGCCGTTCCACGGACGCTCGCCGAAGAGGGGCATGTCGAAGTGGTAGATGACGCCCACCTCGCAGTCCTGCCAGGCGAGCTGTCGGGGCAGGGGCCGGGGCAGCGCGCGGGGGTCGGCGGCGTGGGCCATGCGGGCGAGTCCTCCAAGGGCGGCGGCGGCAAGGAAGCGACGGCGGGAGAGGGGAGGCATGGCGCACAAGACCTCGAAGAAAGACGCCGCGGAGCGGGAGGGCGAGGCTCCTGCCGAGCCGTGTCTTCTGGCGCTCGTGCGGCTCGGCAGGAGCCTCGCCCTCCCCGGCTCGGCTAGCGGAGGCTTCGGCGGATCTGGTTGAGTGCGACGGCGGCGAGGATGACGCCGCCGATGACGACGAGCTGCCAGAAGTAGTTGACCCCCTGGAGCCCGAGCCCCTTGTGGAGGAACCCGATGACGAACGCGCCGATGAGGGTGCCGAGCAGCGAGCCCTCGCCGCCCATGAGGCTCGTGCCGCCCAGCACGACGGCCGCGATGACGTTGAGCTCCGCGCCCTGCCCCTCCGTCGGGTCGCCGGCGCCCAGGCGCCCGGCGTTGATCGTGCCGGCGAGCGCGGCGAGCGCGCTGATCGCGCAGTAGACGCCGATGAGCGTGCGGCGCACCCGCACGCCCGCCAGCCGCGCCGCCTCGGCGTTCCCGCCCACCGCGTAGACGTGGCGGCCGAAGCGCGTGTGCCGCATCACCACGTAGCCGGCGGCGAACACCGCGGCGAGCACCCACACCGGCACCGGGATCCCCAGCAGCAGCGCGCCGCCGACCGCGTTGAAGCCCTTGGGGTACTCCCGCACCGTCTGCGAGTTGGTGAGCAGCATGGCGTAGCCGCGGGCCATCGACAGCATGGCGAGGGTGACGATGAACGGCGGGATCCGCACGTAGGCGACCAGGCAGCCGTTGAACCCGCCGACCAGCACGCCCAGCACCAGCGTCGCCGCGACGGCCACGGGGATCGGCACCCCCCGCTGCATCAGCAGCGTCGCCGTCACCCCCGCCGCGCCCAGCACCGAGCCGACCGACAGGTCGATCCCGCCCGAGATGATCACCATCGTCATCCCGACGGCGATGATCCCCTCGACCGCCGTCTGGAGCGCCACGCTACGCAGCGTCGCCAGGTGGAAGAAGCCCGGCACCCGCAGGCTGAAGACCGTGCACATCCCGGCGAGCGCGACGAGGAGCCAGAACTCCTGCGAGCGCACGGCCTCGCGCACGACGCCGCTCGCGCCGCGGCCAGCGGCACCCTGGGGGGGCTGTCCCGCGCGGTCCGCCATCGATCACCCTCGCGGCGCGCTCACTCGGTTTCCCGCTCGATCGTCAGGTCCGACTCCCAGGGGACGGTGACCTGCTCGGGCATCGTCCCGGCCCAGCCGGGGTAGGTGGCGAGGTTGTCGCGGGTGACGGGCATGACGGGCACCTTGATGTGCTTGGGCACGGGCTTGCCGTCGAGGAGGTCGTAGGCCATCGCGGCGGCGGTGCGCGCGATCTCGTTGGGGAACTGCGCGACGCTCATCGCGAAGGGCGAGCCCTCCGTCTTCAGCTCCGCCACCGCGTCGGGCGCACCGTCGATCGCCACGACGAACACGCCCTTCACCCCCGCGTCCTTGACGGCCTTCGTCGCGCCCAGCCCCGTCGGGTCGTTGATGGCGAAGATGGCGTCGAACTTCGCGTCCCCGCCCAGGATGTGCTCCGTGACCTTCATCGACGGCCCCCGCTTGCCCTGGCCCACGAGGGTGGTGGCGATCTGGATGTCGGGGTACTTCTCGGCCAGCCGCTCCTTGAAGCCGGCCGTCCGCTGCCGCACCGACGTCACCCCGGGATGGTCGATGATCACCACGCTGCCCTTGCCCTTGAGCCGCCAGCCGATGTAGTCGGCGCACAGCTTGCCCGCCAGCACGTTGTTGCTCTCGACGAAGCACGCGATCTCGCCGCCCGAGGCGTTGACGTCGAACGTCACGACCGGGATCTTCGCCGCGTTCGCCTTCTCGACCGCCGCGCCGGCCGCATCGGAGTTCACAGGGTTGAGCAGCACGCAGGCGACCTGGCGCTGCACGAAGTCCTCGACCGCGCTGAGCTGCTTCGAGGCGCTGCTGTCGCCGTTGACGACCTGGAGGCTGTCGCCCCGGGCCTCGACGACGCTGCGCGCGCCCTGCTCGCAGGCGACGAAGAAGGGGTTCGAGATGTCCATCACGGTGAAGCCGATGGTGCGGGTCTTCGCCGTGTCGGTGCAGCCGGCCACGAGGCCGGCGGCGAGCAGTGCAGCGGCCGCGACGCGCGTCCACCTCATCGCAGTCTCCTTCCGTGCCTGAGAAAGGGGTCGCCCTCGGACCCACCGGCCGGGCATTGTAGCGGCTGGGGCCGTCGCGCTCAAGCGCGGCGGCCGGGAGAGCGTGCCTCAGCTCGCGGGCACGCGACCGCCGCCGGCGCCGAGCTCCTGGAGCGCGTCGCGCGCGTAGGGCGAGCGCCATCGCCACCTGGCGCGGCGGTAGAGGCGTCGGGCGCAGTCGCGGTCGCCGTGGTCGAGGGCCAGCGAGGCGAGGTGGACGAGCACGGCGCCGGCGGCGGCGCGGTCGATGCCCACCCGCCCCATGGCCAGCGCGTAGCTCGCCCCGCCCACGGGGTCGCCCGCCTCGGCGCAGATCTGGGCGCACAGCAGCGCGTAGCGGTTCCGCCACGCGCGGCGCGCCAGCGCGCGCCGCACGGCGACCAGGCACGGCAGCATGAGGCCCGCCGCCAGCGCGATGCTGCCGGCCTGCGGCAGATGGAGCAGCGCCGCCACGGCCAGCGCCGCCAGCCCCACCGGCGGCCCGAGCAGCAGCGCCGTCACCAGGAACACGACCATCGACGCCGCGCGGCCGGGCACGCGCCGCCGCGACCATTCCCGCCCCTCGGGCACCCGCGTGGGGACGGCGACGGGGCGCGCGAGCACGATCGGCTCGCCCTCGGCCGCGCGCAGCCGCTCCAGCAGTGCCGCGCGCTCGGCCCGCAGCCGCCCGAGCTCGGCCTGCTGGTCGGCGAGCTGCTCGTGCGCGGAGGTGAGCCGGCCCGAGAGGCTGTGCGCGCGGTTGGCGATGACGATCTGCCCGCTCGTGCGGCAGCTCCGCACCGGGGTCTGGGACAGGCGGCGCGAGGCGGCCCAGTTCGCCACCCGCGTGGTCGTCCAGGCGCACACGGCGTCGAGGGTCACGTCGCCGTTGGGCAGCGGCGGCGCGCCCCGGCGCACGGCCTCGGCCAGGTAGTGGGTGAACACGCCGTGGCCCTTCTCGGGCCATTCGTACGAGATCTGGTGCGCGTCGCAGCTCGCGATCGCATAGAGGCCGCCGTCGTGGTCCAGCGCGGCGCGGAACCCCTCGGTCATCGGCTCGATGTCCCGCCCCGCGCCGCTGTGGCACGTGTCGAGCACCAGCACCTTCTGCCGCGCCTGGCAGCGGTCGAGCAGGTCGTGGATGTAGGCGATCGGGATCCCCGTGACGTGCAGGGAGTCGAGGGTCGCATCGAGCGGCGCCAGCAGCACCTGCCCGCCCACCTCGCGGCCGTGCCCCGCGAAGTAGACGACCACCAGGTCGTCGGCGCCGGGCCGGCCGAGCCACGAGGCCAGCCACGAGTGCACGTTCCCGTAGGTCGGCCGACGGTCCTGCGGCTCGTCCTCCGCCAGGAGCAGGACGTTGCCCTCGGGGAAGGCGCAGGCCTCGCAGACGAGCGTCTCGCGCAGCAGCCGCGCGTCGTCCACGCAGCACGACAGCGCGCCGAGGCTCTCGTGGTAGCCGTCGATGCCGACCAGGAAGGCCCACTTCGCCCGCGCGCGCCCCGTTTGGCTCATCTGGCTCGCCCCATTCCACCCTGGCCCATGCCGCGACTGGCAGCCCGCAGCCCCGGCTGCCGCTACCATTGTGCGCGACGCGACGCGTTCGTCAACACCCGGGCGCAGCGTCCGCCCCGCGCCGCTCCCTACCTTTCAAGAGCGCCGTGCCCCTCCCGCTCTTTCAAGTGGGTCGCGCGCCCGCCTCGTTTCCCGCACCGCCGCCCGTTGAACGCCGCGCCCGATCATGCTACAGTGACGCCGCGCCGCGATCCGGCGGCGACCCCGAAGGGAACACGCGGTGGGCAAGGCGCCAAGGGGACAGCCGGGGACCAGCCACCAGGGAGGCTACGCTGCCTTCCCCGGCCCGCTGCTCGAGCGAGCCATCGGGGGCGACCCGCGGGCCGCCGAGCGCCTCTGGGAGTGGCTCGCGGGCTTCTGCCACCACACCGCCAGCGCCATCTGCCGAAGACAGGGCATGCAGCCCGACCTCGTGGACGACGTCGTCCAGAACGCCGTCGCCGGCCTCCTCGGCCTCCCGCACCCCCTCCGCCACCTCCGCCAACTCGACGACCCGCTCGCCTACCTCTACACCGTCGTCCGCAACAGCGTCAGGACACAATGGCGACGCATCCTCCGCCGCCGCGACCGCGAGAACGTGTCGCTCGACCAGCTCCGCGACCGCGACGACGACCGGCCCTGGACCCTCGCCGAGCTGTTCGCCGACGGCAGCGACCCCGTGGCGCACGCCGAGGTGGCCGAGCTCCAGGAGCGCCTGGACCAGGAGCTCGCGAAGTTCCCGAAAGAAAGAGCCCGCGTCTTCCGTCTCCATGTGCGGGGACTGACCCACAAGGAGATCGCCGAGGCCGCCCGCGTGCCGATCGGAACCGTCGGTACCTGGATCTTCCGCATCCGAAAGCACTTGCGGCGGGCGTGGGACCTCGACGACGCCCTATGAGGTGAGCCGTGAACCCAGACGACGCCCGCCACCGCGAGCCGCTGCCCGACTGGCTTCGCAAGGACCTCGAGGCCGCGCCGCCGCTCTCGGGGCAGGCGCTCGGGCGCTACGACTACCTGCGCGACGCCTTCCTCGCCATGGCCCGCCGCGAGGCCGCTGCCCACGCGCAGCAGCGCGCCCAGCCCGCCCAGGCGGCCGTGGACGCCGTCTTCTCGCTCGCGGGGAGGCTCCTGCGGCTCGCCAGCGACGCCGTGACCCGTCTCGCGCCGCCGCCCGCCCGGCCCGCCTTCGCCGCGCGCGGCGTCGCCGGCCCACAGGCCACGCAGACGGCGATCGACCGCGTGCGCAAGCCGGCCGGCGACGCGACCATCGAGGCAGCCACCTACCGCAGCGGCGCGGGCGCCGACCTCGAGCTCAACGTGCTGCGGAAAGCCGATGAGACGGAGCTACGTCCTTTCACCGTAACGATTTACGACGCCGAGGGGACGCGGCTCGCCGGGCCGGTGACCGTCGAGCCGAGCCAGCAGGCGCCCCGCTTCCCGCGGCCCAGCGAGGGCAGCTACGTCCTCGCCGTCTCGTGGCCTGGCGGCGGCGGCGAGATCCACATCGCCTTCGCCGACGAGCACTGACCGTCCCGCGCACGACCTGCGGAGACTGGGGACGCCGAGGTGAACGAGGGACACGGCAGCATCCGCACCCTCCTGGAGTCGATCCGCCGGGCCAAGGGGCCGACGGGCGGGGTCGGCCTCCACGCCTACCACTGGTCGCCGGCCGGCGGTCGCGGGATCATCTCGTCGCGCGGCATCGAGGCCGCGGGCGCGCCGCTGGCGCCCGCTCCCCCGGCCGGCTACCCCGACGACGCCGCCGCCCAGCCGCCGCCGCGCGCGGGACGCTGGGACGGCCTGCTGCGCGCCGGCGAGCACGTCGAGTTCGCGGGCCGCAGCCCGCGCGACGGCCACCTCCACCTCTTCAACCTCGGTCTGAGCGGCACGTGCACCAAGCTCGCCCCCTCGGCCCAGCACCCCCACAACCGCGTGAGCGCGGGCGAGGTGTTCCGCGTGCCGTCCGACGCGCTGCTCGGCGCCTGGCACCTGCCGCGGGGCCGCTTCGTCGTCCTCGACCGGCTCACCGCCGACCATGGCGAGCCCGACCGCCTGCTCGTCGTCGTCACCGCCGACGACGTCGCGCTCGCCCTGGCCGACCTGCACCCCAAGCTCGTCGGCCGCCACCTGCTGAGCCCCTGCCCCGCGCGGGCCGCCGGCTTCGCAGGCCCGCCGCGCGTCGGCCGCGCCCGCCTGTTCACCCTCCCCACCGAAAGCTGGGACTACGGCCTGCTGGAGATGGGCGTCGTCGCCTGACCCCCGCCGCGCCGCCGCGCCGAGCGCGCGGCACGCGCCGCAAGGGGGCTTGACACCCGTCGCGTCGCGGGATATCTCTCTGTCGGGTCCGCTGTCGTCCAGGGACACTGCCGGAGCCCCCGGCAGAGGAGGCCGGGCGCCCCGCGAGGGGCGCCGCGGAGCCGGGAGCTGCGCCGGCATGGCCGAGCTGACCGTCTGCCCCCAAGCGGAGAAGGGCTTGCGATGAACAGAGCGCTGTGGGCCTCGCTGGTGGTTGTCTGTGCCGCGTCTCTCGGGCTCGGGGGCGAGGCGAAGCGACCCTCGCGAGAGGTGTCGCTCGACGAGGTGATCGCGCTGGCGCTCCGGCACAACCTGCGGGTGGCGGCCGAGCGGATCGGCCTCCGGCGCGCCGACGCCGTGGTGGTCGAGGAGCGGGCCGTCTTCGACCCGACCCTCTACAGCGAGCTGGCCTGCGACGACGTCCGCAAGCAGCAGTCGGATGAGACGGTCAGCAAGCACCGCGAAGGCCGGACGGGAGCCGTGGGCGTGGCGAAGCTGCTGCCGCCCGGCACCGCGATCGACCTGCACGCCGGCGCCACGCGGGAGCGGCGGCGCGCCACCTCCGTAACGACGGTCAACCCCGAGCACGACGAGGAATGGGGGATCACCGTCTCGCAGCCGCTGCTGCGCGGGCGCGGGGTGCGGGTGAACACGGTGGGGATCGCGCTGGCGGCGAACGAGCGGCGCATCGCGCAGGCGCAGCTCCGCGACGTGGCGCTCGCCACCGTGGCCGAGGTGAGCCAGGCCTTCTGGCGGCTCGTGCTCGCCATCCGCGACCGCGCGCTCCTCGAGCGCTCGCTCGAGCGCGCCCGCCATCTCCAGGACGACGTCGAGAAGCGGGTGAAGGCCAGGACGATCGGCGCGCGCGACCCCGCGCTCGACCAGGCCAAGGCCGAGGTCGCCTTCCGCCGCGAGGAGATCCTCGTCGCCGACCAGGCCATCCGCGACGCCGAGGATGCCATCAAGGTCGCCACCGATCTCGCCGCCGACCCCGCGATCTGGAAGGTCGCGCTCGTGCCCACCACCGAGCCCGCCCCCAGCACCCCGCCGCTCGACCCCGACCACGCCGCCCAGACCGCGCTCGACCGCCGACTCGACCGCCAACAGGCACAGCTCGCCATCGAGAGCCACGAGATCGTGATCCACCAGCGCCGCAACGGCCTCCAGCCCCAGCTCGACCTCACCGCCGGCTACGGCCAGTCGGGCATGGGCGGCTCGTGGCACGCCGCCGAGCATCGCCTCGGCAGCTTCGACTCCCGCGAGTGGAGCGTCGGCCTCGTCTTCGAGTACCCGCTGGGCAACCGCGCGGCGCGCGCGCGCTTCCGCCGGGCGAAGCTCGGGCGCGACCAGGCTCGCGTCGAGCTCCTGGCGCTCGAGCGCCGCATCCAGATGGAGGTCCGCAACGCGGTGCGCGCCGTGCGCACCCATGGCGAGCGTCTGCGCGCCGCCGCCGCCTCGATCGAGGCGGCACAGGCGCGCCTGCGCACCGAGGAGATCCGGCACCGAACCGCCCGCATCGGCACCATCCAGGACGTGCTCGACGCCCAGGACGCCCTCGCCCAGGCCGAGCGCCGGTCCCTCGCCGCACTGATCGACCTGAACATCGCCATGGTGGAGCTCGGGCGCCTTCAGGGCACGCTGCTGGACGCGCACAACGTGGCCTGGGAGGACGAGCCCTGACCCACGCCTGACCGCTGCCGAGCGCCCGCCGACCCGCCCCGACCAGCCAGCCTGGCCATCGCCGCAGGAAAGTATTGACCTCCCGTCCCGGATGTGTAAGATATGTATGCAGCATCGGCTGGGACAATAGACGCGCCGGCACCCGAGGGAGCGGCCGCAAGGGTTTGGTGCGCGAAGGTGTGTATAATCGGTGACGCCGCGAGTCTGGCGCAGCCCTGTGCCTGTGCCAGGCGTGATTGCTGCTGACGGCCGGCCTGGATGGCGTGTGCGCCACAGGTGGGGAGGCCAGTTTCGTGGCCCGGTGCGCGCAGCAGCAACACGGGCAGGGCCGGATCCGAGGCCCCTCGCGGCTCGTCCCGAGGTACGACGATGCGACACGGGCCAGCAGCGCCTCCCCAGCGCTTCGAGTACAAGTACCTCATCTCCGAGGCGCAGGCACAGTTCGTGCGTGCTCTCGCGATGGCGCACCTTGTGCCCGACAGCCACGCCGACCGGGCGCACGGCAACAGCTACCCCGTCTACAGCCTCTACCTCGACTCCTGGGGTCTCGCGCTCTACCACAGCAGCCGCGGCGGCGCGAAGAACCGCTTCAAGCTGCGCGTGCGCTACTACGACGACCGGCCCGACACGCCCGCCTTCCTCGAAGTCAAGGCCCGTAAGAGCGACATCATCCAGAAACTGCGCGCGCCCGTGTGGAAGGCGTCGATCGGCGACCTGCTCGGCACCTTCTGCATGGGGCTCGACCACCTGTTCGGCGCGTCGCCGGCGGGGGTGGGCGCGCTGGGGCGCTTCTGCGAGCTGGGCCTGGCGCTGGAGGCGTGCCCGATGGCGCTGGTGCGCTACGACCGCGAGGCCTACGTGGACCCCACGGGCGGGCCGCTGCGGGTGACCCTCGACCGCGATGTGACGTGCCTGGCCAGCGAGGGGGCGTGCCTGGCGACCCACGAGGCGGGCTGGATGGCACTGCGCAACCGGTGGGTCGTGCTGGAGATCAAGTTCACCGACACCTTTCCCCTCTGGGCGGGCGAGATGGTGCGTGCGCTCGAACTCAAGCGGACGTCGGTGGCCAAGTACGTGCAGTCGGTCGCCGCCCTGATGCGCGCGGGGGTCGGCGTGGCCTGAGCGAGAGGAGCGGACAGGACCATGGAGTGGATGGGCGAAGTGCTCGACGCGCTCGATACGGCCGCCCCGGCCGACCTGCGCACCGTCGTGCTGTCGCTCGCCCTGAGCTTCGTGCTGGGCCAGGTGATCGCGTGGACGTACATGTGGACGCACTCGGGGCTGTCCTACTCGCGGTCCTTCGTGCAGGCGCTGGTGGTGCTGCCGATCGTGCTGTCGATGGCCATGGTGGTGCTGGCGATGGCCAACAGCCTGGTGATCGCCTTCGGCTTGATGGGCGCGGTGGCCATCGTGCGGTTCCGCAACATCCTCAAGGACACCCGCGACACGGCGTTCCTGCTGCTCGCGCTGGTGATCGGCCTGGCGGTGGGGACGGGGACCTTCGAGATCGCGGTGCTCGGGACGCTGGCGATGTGTGGCGTGCTGGTGCTGCTCTACTTCACGTCGTTCGGCTCGCGGCAGCGTTTCGACGTGGTGCTGGGCTTCCGCCTGCTGGGCGGCGCGCGGTCGCTGGGGGCGCTGGAGCCGACCCTGCGCCGGCACTGCCGCAAGGCGGTGCTGGCGTCGCAGCGGGTGAGTGCGGACGGCGGGTCGGCGGACGTCTCGTACCGGGTGCTTCTGCGGAACCCGTCGCGGTCGGCGGAGCTGATGGAGGCGCTGTCGTCGGTGGCGGGGGTGTCGCGGCTGTCGATGGTCCAACGCGACGACGAGTCTGAGGTCTAGAGATGCCCATGAGCAAGGTCAGTCGCATCCCGACGCCGCTGCGGGGCTGGTGGCGGCTGTTCCGCATGCGGGTCGTGCCTGTGGCGGCGTGGCTGGCGGCGCTGGCGCTGGTGGGGGTGCTGTGGCAGGAGCGCGCGGCGCGGGTGGACGCGCCGGGGATGTTCGAGGCGCGCCAGGCCAACGTGGCGTCGTTCGAGCGTGGTCTCCTGGTGGAGTTGACGGTGGGCCTCTTCGACGAGGTG
>CBFDBL010000050.1:0-16746 GCA_965603035.1 uncultured bacterium | reverse complement strand
GACGAGCCCTCCCGGCCCCTGCGGGCGGTTCCGGGTTCCAGGTTCCGGGTTTCAGGTTCCGGGCGCCGAGCAGGAGCGGGCCTCTCCGTCCCGTAACCCGGAACCCGGAACCTGTAACCCGGAACCCCAAGCCGCCGCGTCAGCGGGCGGCGACCTTCCTGGAGCGGGCGGGGCAGACGACACGGAAGCCGACGTTGTAGGCCGGCTGCCAGGGGTGGTAGCCGAGTCGGAAGGCCGCGCGGCAGCGCATGGCGCGCTCGCGCCAGGAGCCGCCGCGGGCCACCTTGAGGCCGTCGGCCGTCGCCTGGTTCCGCCCGTCGTCGGCGCGGTAGGGATAGGGCTGGTAGGCGCTGAGGGTCCACTCCGCGACGTTGCCGTGCATGTCGTGGAGGCCCCAGGCGTTGGGCAGGTACTTGCCGACCTCGCAGACGATGGTCTGGCCGTCGTTGACCGCGGCGTCCATCGGCAGGTAGGCGTCGTTGGCGCTCGGGTTGGCGAGCGGCTTGGGGTTGACGCCGCGCACGGCCATCCGCCTGAGCGACACGTCGCCCATGTTGGCCACCTTGGCGTAGTCGGCGCCCGCGCCGCCGAAGAAGAAGGGCTTGGCACTGCCTGCGCGGCAGGCATACTCCCACTCGGCCTCGGTCGGCAGCGCGAAGGGCTTGCCTGTCTTTTTGCTCAGCCAACGGCAGAAGGCGACGGCCCGCTGCCACGAGACGCGGATGGCCGGCTGCTCGGGCTTGTTGGCGGGGTAGCCGGGCGTGGTGTGGTCCTTCCAGTGCTGGTCGATGTAGCGGCTGTCGTGGGCGGGGTCGAAGACGCTGTACTGGCGGTTGGTGATCTCGGTGCGCCCGATCCAGAAGGGCTCGTCGATGCGGACGCGGCTGAGGGGCCGCTCGTCGCCGTCGCCGCGCGGGTCGCCCATGTCGAACTCGCCGGCGGGCACGAGCACGAGGGTCATCGTCACGCCGCTGCCCAGCTCGATGGCCCGCGTGGCCTTCGGCCCTGCGGCCTGCTGCCGCCGCTTGGCTTCCGCGGCGTCGAAGGGCCAACCCTGGGCCTTGGGCACCACGATCTTCTCTGGCTGACTGCTGACCGCTGACGGCTGTCCGCTCTTCGCCGGCTTGTTCGGGACCTCGATGATCTCCTCGGGGTCGGCGTCGATGCCCGCGTAGAGCTTGCGGAACTTCGCCCGCAGCGCGCGCTGCTCCTGGACCCGCTCGGCGCCGTACTTCTCGCCCCAGGTGCCGAAGTCGGGCACGTTGAGGTCCGCCCACGTGACCAGGCGGTCATGAGCCTCGGGGTCGAGCCGCACGCCGTGGTGGCCCTTGGCGAGCTTCTGGAAGAGCTCGCTGGTGTTCGCGAGGTACTCGCCGGGCCGGAGGATGAAGTAGTCGCTCTCGGGGCCTGGCCTGCGGACGTAGGGGTGGAGAGCGAGGTAGCTCTTGGTGTAGCCGCTCCAGCCTGGGCTGCTGTCGGCGAAGTTGGGGAGCGTCCTGCCGTCGGGCCGCGTCTTGCCGTCGTGGCAGCGCGTGCAGTGGTGGTCGAGGACGGGCTGGACGTCGCGCTTGAAGCTGAAGCCACGGGTCGGGCCGTACCAGGGCTGGATGTCTCGCGGCGCGGCCTGGCTGGCGAGTGTGTGGTGGTTGGGTGTGCCGTCGTGCTGGCGCTCGTGGCAGCCGACGCACGAGAGCACCTCGCCGGGCATGGCGACGAACCAGCTCCGCATGAGCTGGAGCGCGCGGCCCTGCTTGTCTAGCGGCTGCACGGCGAGCGGGGTGTTGGCCGGCACGCGGAAGAGGGCGGAGCCGTCGGTCGCGACGGGCACGGTGCCGAGGATGCGCTTGATGTCCCAGCCGCCTTCCTGGGTCACGCTCTGGTGGCCGCCGATGCGCTGGTAGCCGTAGTGCCACTCGAAGACGCGCAGCGCCTTGACGGTGCCGCGGGGCACGCCGTCGAGGCCCGGGCCGGCGTAGATGTCGGTCAGGTAGACCACGCCGTCCTTGCGCCGCGGGCTCACCCTGTCGGCGATGACGGGCGGGCGGGGCCTCGCCTTGAGCGGCATGGGCTCGAGGAGGGCGTAGCCGGGCGTCTCGGCCAGGAGGAGCATGTTGTCGAACACATCGACGAGGTAGATGCCCCACAGGGACCGGCTGTCGGGCTGGCACGCGACGAGGAAGTAGCGGTCGCTGAGCGGCCAGGGGTGGAGGAACTTGGGCCATACCCTGCTCACGAGCTGGTCCATGATGATGGGCTCGACGGACTTGCCGTAGCCTGGGATGCGCTGGACGGCGCCGTCGGCCTGGTGGCGCCCCAGGCCCGTGTCGAAGACGACGAGCTCGCCCATCCGCGGCACGCCGTGGTGGCCCGAGATGACGGCCACGAGCTTCGTCGGGTCGCCGGGGATGGCGCGGGCGTAGAAGATCGAGTTCGGCCAGTAGGAGTTGCTGCCGTAGAGCTCCATCTGCTGGGTGCCGTCGGGCTTCATGTGGAAGAGCAGGCGGGTGAAGTAGTGTGGTGTGTCGGTGTACTCCCAGCGGGTGTAGACGACGCGGCCGTCGTTGAGGACGGCGGGGCACCAGTTATGGTCCTGGTCGAAGCAGAGCTGGCGGACGTTGGCGCCGTCGGGGTCCATGAGGTAGAGGTTGCTGACGGGGGTCTTGCCGCCGACGCAGGGGACGCCTGCCATGACGGCAGCGGAGGCGAAGATGATGCGGTCGTCGGGCAGGTAGACGGGGTCGTAGTTGTCGGTCTCGGTGATGGGGCCTTGGGTGATCTGGCGTGGCTTGCCGCGGGGGGCGCCCGTCCTCGGGTCGATCCTCAGCTCGAGGACCTGCCACTTGTTGGCCGCGTCGAGGCTCGAGAAGGCGATGCGGTCGCCATCCCAGTGGAGGTCCACGTCGGCGACCATGGTGCCTTCCCTGGGCTTGTGGAGGATGGTGAGGCCGGCGCCGGGCCGCACGGGCTCCATGACGGCGATGGCGTCGTCGAAGCCGCTGCGCGGCAGGGCGCAGTTGCCCTGCCAGTTCTGGGGCAGGCCGAGCTTCGGGCTCTTGGCGCCGCGCCGGACGACGAGCAGCTTGTCGAAGTCGAGCAGGGGGTTGGCCAGGAGGGCCTCCTGCTGGAACGCGACGAGGTCGGCCGCGAGCTTCGCTGCCTTGGCGGGATCGCTCTTGAGCGACGAGGGGTCGGTCCTCGCGAGGGCGGCGAGCCGGCGCTTGAGCTCGGGGCCGCGCGGGTAGCGAGCGCCGAACTGGGCGGACAGGTCGTCGATGGCGAGGCCGAGGGCCGCGAGGTTCACGCGCTTGGCTTGTGCGACGGCGTCGGCCCCATCCTGCCACCGGTGGGCCATGGCCGCGAGCTTGAGCAGGTCTGCGGGCGACGCCGCATCGCGTGCGAGCGCCTTGGCCTCGCTGGCCCTGGGGCTCGAGCGCAGCGCGGTGGCGTAGCGGCTGGCGACGGAGCGGCGTTCGCCAGGCGTCCAGTCGTGCTCCCAGACGCGCCACTGCTGCTCGCGGCCCATCTCGCGCTGGGCCTTCGTGCTGCGGAAGTCGCGGCGCACGAGCGTCCACAGCGCCGCGCGGTCGCGCGAGCGCTGGAGCGTGTGGGCGAGGGGGACGACGTCCACGCACAGGTCGATCTTGCTGTTGCGGTTGCCGGCCGCGGCGACGCCGACCTGTGCCTCGAGCATCTCGTACTTGCCGTCGAGGCGGTAGCACAGCTCGGTGCCGGGCTTCACGGTCATGCCCCACTCGAGCCGCGCGCGCCCCAGGCGGATGCCCTTCCACCGCTTCCGCTGCTTCTCGTCGGTGGGCGGCACGACGAGCCGCGCGGTGCCCCGGCTCACGACGGGCTTCAGGGCGCGCAGCGGCGTCTTCGCCCCGCCCTTCGCCACGAGCACGGGCTCGCCCCAGCAGCCCAGGAGCTTGGGGTCGCCCTCGCTCGGCGCGGCACTGAGCCACAGGCACTGGACGCCGCGGACGCGGACGCGCAGGCGGCGGACGTTCTTGCTGCGCGACGACAGGCCGCTCGCCATCACGGGGCTGAAGCCGCGCGCCTCGCGGTCCACGGGGTCCTCGAGCTGGGCGAGCCGGGTCTGCTCGGCCTTCGTCAGGGCCTCGCGCGAGGCGAGCATCGTCTCCTGCCAGGTCGCCTTCTTCTGGTAGTAGGCGGGGCCGGCCATGGCAGCGGCCGCCAGGGCGACGGCCGCAACGGTCAGCACGCGGGTCGAGGCTCGTAGCATCGAGGGTTCCCCATGGGCCACCGGTTCGCGAAAGGCCGCCTCGAGCGGCGGCTTGCATTTCTCCATAGTCTACTGGAATCGCGGCGGATTGACAAGGGCGGACCCGCGGCGATGCCGTCAAGAGAAGTGTGCGATCCCGTCTGGGTATGCCTCCGTCGGGGTCATTGACCTCTGCATGGGCAATGCAAAGGGCCCCCACGAGTCCCGAGGCCCGCCTTCCGTGGCCCGCAGGCGCCGGGGGCGATGACGCCAGGGGGCTGCGGGAGTCAGACCCGACGGCCTTTGACAGGGGCACCATGGCTCTGGGCCACGTTCTGCCAGCGGCCGCGCATCAGCGGACGTCGAGGGCGTGCTCGAGGATGAAGTCGACGATGGGCTTGGGGTCCTTGAGGCTGTGTGGGTGGTGGCCGCAGTCGGGCTTGATAATGGTGGCGATGTCGCCGCCGAGGGCCTTGTAGCGCTGCTCGACGATGGCGGTGTTCTCGGCGACGGGCACGACCGCGTCGTCGGCGCCGCAGATGCTGAGGATGGGGATGCGTGCCTTGGCGAGCGGTGCGAGGTTGTCGACGGGGTTCTTGTCGTAGGCGAGGGCCTCGGCCTCGGTCTTGAAGCCGTATGCCTGGATGCAGTGCTGCCATACGCGGGGCGCGCCCTTGCCGGTGCCCTTGCCGGCTGGCCAGCTCTTGAAGTCGCAGACGGGGGCATCGACGTAGATGCAGGCGACCTTGTCGGGGTTGGCCGCGGCCCAGTTCAGCACGATGAGTCCGCCGCGGCTCATGCCCTCGAGCGCGGGCTTGCTCGCGAAGCCGTGCTTGTCGGTGAGGAAGGCGTGGAAGGCGTTCCAATGGGCCACGGCCTTCGGGCTGCCGAAGAGGTTGGCGACGTCGCAGTAGGCGAGGTGGAAGCCTCGGCCGAGCAGTGCGACGTCGGCTTGCGGCTCGTGCCCGAAGAAGCGTGCGCGCCAGACCCACGGCGTGCCCTCGGCGGCCTGCCTGGGCACGACGACGCAGCATTGTCGGCCGTCGATCGCGAAGCCGTAGCGGTCGAAGCCGTGCCATTGGGTCTTCTTGCCGGGGAAGGGCACGTCGGCGGCTCCTTGCAGGGCGGTCAGCAACGCGATGGCGAGCAGGGTCATTGGCCGTCTCCATCGGTGTCCGAGACGGGAGCGCGCCGGCGCTCCCGCCGCTCGTGGTGCCAGGCGACCAGCCGCTCGCGCCAGCGGCGGACGGCCGGGATGTCCACGCTCAGGAGGCCGAGGCCGAGCACGATGAGCAGGATGCCCTGGAGCACGGGCAGGAACAGCCCGGCGATGCCCAGGGCGACGAGCAGCAGCCCGGCGGCGACGCGGACGATGCGCAGCGCGTGATGCTTCATCCTGTGCACGAGCCCCCACGCGTGGCTCCAGGGGACAGGCAAATCAGCGACTGCTCGACCGCTCCGCTGGCTGCCAAAGCGGTGATTCCATCGCCGCACTCCACAACTCCCGCAACGGGGCCTTTGGAGTGCGGCGACCCAGTCGCCGCTTTCACTCCCCGCGGAGCGGGCGGGGACGGACGGGCACCCGCCACTCGTCGGGCCGGGCGTCAGCCGTCCACCGGCCCGCCGAGTCCCTCGAAGACGGAGCGGATGCGGGCGATCTCGTCGTCGGCGAGCGCGAGGTCGCCGGCACGGGCGTTCTCGACGGCCTGCTCGGGCGTGCGGGCGCCGACGATGGCGGCGGTGAGGCCTGGCTGGGCGACGGTCCAGGCGAGGACGGTCTGGGCGAGGGTGGCGTCGTGGGCGTCGGCGATGGGTCGGATCTGGTCGAGCGCGTCGAGCACGCGCCGGCGGTTGGTGGGGGTGAACCACTTCTGTCGCTTGCGGTAGTCGTCGTCGTGGAGCTCGCGGTCGGGGGTCATCTTGCCGGTGAGGAGGCCCTGCTGGAGCGGGCTGTAGACGATGACGCCGATGCGGTGCTCGCGGCAGAAGGGCAGGACGTCGTCCTCGGCGCCGCGCCGGAGCAGGCTGTAGGGCGGCTGGTCGCTGGCGAGGGGGCCGGCGGCGAGGCACTCGGCCATCACCTCGGGCGGGAAGTTGCTCACCCCGATGGCTCGGATCTTGCCCTGGCCCTTGAGGGTGACCAGGGCGTCCATCGTCTCGTCGATGGGGGCCGACGCGCAGGGCCAGTGGCACTGGTAGAGGTCGATGTAGTCGGTATTCAGGCGCTTGAGGTTGATCTCGATCTCTTCGAGGATGGCGCGCTTGTGGAGGTTGCGTCGCACGGGGTGCTCGGAGCCGTCGGGCATGCGGCAGGTGAAGTAGTCGTCGCCCTCGTCGGGGGTGTCCCATCGGAGGCCGCACTTGGTCGCGATGAGCACCTGGTCGCGGCGGCCCTTGACGGCCCGGCCGACGACCTCCTCGCTGTGGCCCATGCCGTACATCGGCGCGGTGTCGATGCAGGTGATCCCCGCGTCGAGCGCCGCGTGGACGGTCCGGATCGACTCGGCGTCGTCCTGGGGCCCCCAGTACCACCCGCCGATGGCCCAGGCGCCGAAGACGATGGCCGGGACCTCCAGATCGCTGGTGCCGAGCTGCCGATATTGCATTCGAGGCTCCTCAACGGCGAGTCCGATCCGGCGCGCCCCGCGAGTCCGATTCGGCGCGCTTGCCGGTGGGACGATCGGGCCGCTTACCAAGTCTCCTGGTGGACGCGCTCGGGGTCGTAGTAGTCGGCCGGGCCCTTGGTCTCGTCGGGCACGCCGACGGCGATGAGGGCGAAGGGCACGATGGTCTCGGGCAGGGCGCAGAGCTCGCGGAAGGGCTGCTCGCGCTCGCCGTGCGGGTGCACGCCGCACCAGCAGGTGCCCAGCCCGATGCCGGCGGCGGCGAGCAGCAGGTTCTCGACGGCGGCCGCGCAGTCCTGCGCCCACATGCCCGCGTGCTTCTCGCGGCCCAGGTCGCCGCAGACGACGATGGCGAGCGCCGCGGTGCGGCACATCTGCGCGTAGGGGTGGACGTCGGCGCACTGGTCGAGCCGCCCGCGGTCGCGGATGACGACGAAGGCCCAGGCCTGCTCGTTCCCCGCCGAGGGCGCGGCCATGGCCGCGCGCAGCAGCGTCGCGAGCTGCTCGTCGCTCACCGGCTCAGCCTTGAACTGGCGGATGCTCCGCCGCCTCTGGATGAAGGCCAACACGTCGTCCATGAGCCGTCTCCTCTCGTGCCGCGACCGCAGGGGGACACGCCGTCCGCGCCGGGCGTCCACTATAGGAAGGGAGGGGGGCGGAGTCAACCGGCGCGCGGGCGCAGGCATTTGCGGTGTGGCACGTGTCTGGGGTCGGGATATGCTCTGACGCCGGTGCCGGCGTGGATGGTTGGATGGGTGTATGAATGGATGAATGAGCGCAAGATCAGGGAACGGGGTCGGGGACGCGGAACTCCTCTTCCATCCATCCAATCGTCCATCCACCCATCCCTGGGGTGAAGGGCATAGCCGATGCCTCGCACCAGGCTCCGTGGCCGTGCGTTGCGAACGCCGCAATTGCCTCGGCGTCAGCGGCTGAGCAGGCGCCAGGCGATGGCGCGGACGCCCGGGAGCTCGCCCAGGCGCTTGAGGAGCAGCTCGTCGCTGACCTGGCGCGGGCGGAAGCGGACGTTGAAGATCAGTGTCACCTCGCCGGCCGCGAGGTCGTCGGTGGACTCGTAGGTCTCGATCCGGTAGCCGAGCTGCTCGACGGCGTCGCGGGCATCGGCGAGTGCGAGCGCCCCTCGCTCCGCGCGGACCGTCAGCTCGCGATAGGTATCCGACGAGATACGGCTCTCGACGATCCACAGGCCGTGGAGGACGGCCAGGACGACCGCCGTGCCGATCACCGCCTCGGCGTAGGCCCCGACGCCGAGCACCACGCCCAGGGCGGCCATGAACCAAATGCCCGCCGCGGTCGTCAGCCCGTGGATCCGGCCTTTCAGACTCAGGATCGCCCCCGCGCCGATGAAGCCGATGCCCGTGAGCGCGCCCTGCGCCAGCCGGCCCGGGTTCGGGAACGCCGAGGCCGTGAGCATGACCATCGTCGCCCCGAGGCAGACCATCAGGTGGGTCCGCAGGCCGGCCGAGCGGCCCCGCAGCTCGCGCTCGAGCCCCACCAGCCCGCCCAGCACCACGGCCAGGCCCAGCCGCAACACCGCAGGACCCACACTCAGCGAATACGCCGCCGCGACGGCACCCATGGGGATCATCCACGTCTTCCTTTGCGTCGCGCGGCTCCTGGGGGCCGCTCGGGCTATTCGCTCGCCGACCGCCACCACGTGTAGTGTCGGCTCTCGAGCTCGTCGCGCGACGGGAATGGATAGTAGCGCACGTCGCGCTGATCGCCCAGGAAGAAGCCGCTCCTCACGCAGCGATAGGGGAACTGCTGGGGCTGGATGCGATCGACGGTCTTCGTGTGCTTGTGGGCCTCGCGCTCGAGCTCGAGGAGGCAGTCGCGCAGGTGGTCGAGGTGGTGGTAGGGCAGGCAGGTGGGGTGGCCGTGGTCGGGGTCGTCCGCCAGCTCGGCCAGATCGAGGTCCACGAAGCACAGGCGCGGCACGAACAGCGGCTTGGATGGGTCGGCGACGAAGCGGCAGAAGGCCACGGGGTCCAGCTTGCTGGTGATGAGCGGATGGACCGGGCAGATCTCCTGGTAGAGATGGTAGGCGCCCGGGAAGCGCTCGGGCGGCTCGCCCTGCCGGAGCTCCAGCACCCGCCCGTCGGGGGTCACCAGCCACAGGCTGCTCACCGCGTCCATCGGCACGTGCTCCAGCACGCGGTAGACGGCGATGTAGACGGAGTGCTTGGGCGAGCCGTCGGCCTTGGGCACGCAGCGCGCCCGGGCCGCCGCGACGTCGAAGCACTCGCTCTCGAAGCCGTCCTTCAGATCGAAGAAGACCGCCTGCCCGCGCGAACGCTTCCCCGTGCCCACGGCGAGGTAGGTGCCGAACTCCTGCGGCGTCAGCATCGACGCCACGAGGGACTCCGGGATCATCGACAGGTACAGATGGACGGCCATGGCGATGTCCTCCTTTCCGCGGCGGCCGGCTGCCAGCTCTCCCCGCGGTCCCGCCCACACACCTGACAGTACCACGTCCTGGATTATGACTCGGCCCGAGAGCACAGTCAAGAGGAGCTTCCGAGCTTCCTTGACGAACGGCGAGGCAACTGCTAGCTTGTCCCGCGTTGCCGAATCCCTCTCGTGCAAGGAGAACGCCGGTGGCGAGCATCTTCATGGACGCGGCGACGCTCGGCGGGCCGCTGACGGTCCGCGAGCGCTTCCAGCGCGTGATGCACTACCAGCGGGTGGACCGCATCCCCTTCCTCGAGTTCGGCTACTGGGACACGACGCTCCCGCGCTGGCACGCGGAGGGCCTGTCCGCCGAGATCGACAACCAGGCGAAGGCCTACGCGTACTTCGGCATCGAGGATTGGGGCGGGGTGCCCGCCAACGTCCAGCTCACCGGCCGCCCCTACGAGCCGGAGACCCTCGAGGAGACCGACGACAAGGTGACCACCCGCGACTCCGTGGGCACCGTCTCCCAACAGAACAAGCGGACGACCCACACCATCCCCCACTTCATCGACTACGGCCTGAAGAGCCGCGAGGACTGGGCACGCTTCAAGCGCCACCTCCAGCCGACCCTCGAGGGCCGCGTGAACCCGAGATTCTACGAGCACCTCGCGGCCTACCGCGCCGCCGAGCACCCGATCTGCGCGCCCATCGGCTCCATGATCGGCGTCCCCCGCAACTGGCTCGGCTTCGAGCGCTGCGCCATGCTCGCCTACGACGACCCCGACCTGCTCGACGAGATCATCGAGACCCTCTGCCAGTGCGTCGTCGTCGTGCTCGAGGAGGTCTGCCAGTACGTCCAGTTCGACTTCGGCGCGGGCTGGGAGGACATCTGCTTCAACTCCGGGCCCATCGTCTCGCCCTGGGTCTTCGACAAGCACATCGTCCCCCGCTACGCCCGAATCACCGACGTACTCAAGAAGCACGGCTGCGACGTCTCGTGGACCGACTGCGACGGGAACGTGTGCCCGATCCTCGACCAGTTCCTCGCCGGCGGCATCAACTGCATGTTCCCCGTCGAGGTGAACGCGGGGTCGGACCCGGTGAAGATCCGGGAGACCTGCGGCCAGGCGATGCGCATGGTGGGCGGGGTGGACAAGATGGCGCTGGACAAGGGGCCGAAGGCGATCGAGGCGGAGCTGCTGCGCATCCTGCCCGTCGTCGAGGACGGCGGCTTCATCCCGACCGTGGACCACCGCGTGCCCGCGAGCTGCTCGCTCGACCACTACCGCTTCTACGTCAAGACCAAGCGCCAGCTCTTCAAGGCCGGCAGCCGCGAGCCGCAGTATAAGGAATGATGTTCGTGGGGGGAGCCTCTCTCGTCAAGAGAGGCTCCCCCCGCATAGACATTCAGATGGTCTTCTCGACGCGCTGGATGGACTTGAGGTCGGCGGTGCCGAGTCCGAGCTCGGCGCCGCGGGCGACGTGGACGGTGGGCTTGTGGTAGGGGCTCAGGCCCTTCTCGAGGCGCTTGGCCTTGATGATGTCGGCGAGGGTGGCGTCCATGGCGACGGGGTCGGTGGCGGCGAGGACGCCGCAGTAGTCCCAGCGGAACTGCGGCCTGAACTGGGGGCCGCCGTTGTAGAGGGCGTAGAGCGCGTCGCAGATGCAGAGGCGGGTCTTGTCCTTGACGGGCGCGAGCGCGGAGATGTCGGCGACGTAGCGGCAGCCGTCGCGGTGGAAGTCGCGCGCGTTGGGCACGGTGCCGAGGTGGTTCTTGAGCGCGCCGGTGACGCCTGCGAGGCCGTGGGTCTTCATGATCGGCAGGTTGATGAGCACGTCGGCCTCTAGGAGGAGCTTGGTGATCCGCGTATCGACGGGGCCGGCCTTGACCTGCTTGCCGTAGCACTGGTCGATGGTCTTGCGGAACTGCTTCTCGGTGCCGACCACGCGGGTCTGGCCGTCGGCGGTCGTTTTCTTGAGCCCGGCGGTCTGGAGCGCGCGGTCGTCGCGGTCGTAGACCACGATGTTGCCGGCCGGCACCCCGGCCTGCATCACGCCCTTGACGACCGCCTCGACGATGGCGGGGTGGGTCGTCGCGGCGCGGAACAGGCCGTTGAACTTGATCGCCACCTTGTCCTTCGGCTTCACGTACGCGCCCCACGCCTGCGCCACGTCCTCCTTGCCGGCCAGCGTCATCACCGCCTGGTCCACCAGCTTCTGGACCAGCGCCTGGTCGATCTCCTTGCCCGCGATCACCTTCTCGCTCTTGTCGCGGACCACGACGACCATCGGGCCGCCCGGCGCCGCCACCAGCCGACGACCCGCGGCGACCGCGGCCGTCGTCGCTGCGCTCGTGGCCAGGAACCCGCGCCGCGACACCCCCCGACTGTCCCTCTGTCCCATGCTCGTCTCCTTCTTGCCGTCCCTCCGAGTTCCCTCCATGAAACAGGAACCGGCCCCCAGAGTCAAGCCCTGGGGGCCGGGATTCGGCGATTCGGGCGTGGCGGCGGCGGGGGTCAGTCGTGGCGCACGGGGTCGGCGGGCGTGGCGGCGGCGGTGGCCGTGGCGGCGTCGGCCGTGCGGGCCTCGACCTCGACGCACGAGAGCGCGCTGCCGGCGTCGCTCGCCAGGCGCATGTGGAGGTAGAACTGGCGGGCGCTCGCGAGCCGGGGATCGTCGAGCGTCAGCTCCATCGTGCCGTCGTCCGCCGCCCGCGCCTTCGCCACCGCCAGCAGAGTCCGTCCGTCGAGCGACAGGGCAAACTCGTTGCCGCCGGCCGCGGCCTGGCTCACCCGCACGGCGATGGCGCGCAGCGGGTCGGGCGACACGAAGCGCTGGCGCACCTCGACCCGCGCACCCTGCTCGCCGCCGCGCACGAACACGCGGCCACGCTGCCAGCCGAGCGCCTCGGCGTTCTCGATCTCCGCCAGGTGGAAGAGCTTGCGCGAGCGGAAGTCGTCGCGATACATCAACCGCCCTTCGTCCGCACGCTCGAGCGCCACCTCGGGCCGGCCAGGCGGCTTCACCCGGTTCGCCAGCCGGAACCGCCGCAGCCGCACGACGCCCTCCGGCGACAGCTCGCCACGCAGCCGCACCCAGAAGCCGCGCGTGTGGAAGCGCTCGCTCGCGTTCGTCGTCAGCAGGAAGCGGTTCCCGCCCTCGCAGCCGAAGGCCCCGACGGCGTGGCCGAAGTGCTCGCCGTCGGGCGACAGCGCCAGCTCGATGCGATCCGAGCCCTCGCCCTCGATCTCGCCCGTCAGCTCCGCCACCGTGTCCTTCATCACGTACGGCGACACGAAGTGGTAGAGCAGGCTCACCCGCCGCCGATGCCGCGAGCCGCGCAGCTCGAGCCGCGAGGCGCCAGGGTCCCACCGCAAGCAGCTCAAGCCCTCGATCGTCGCGTCCTCGCGGTGCCACGCCGCACCGAACGTGTCGCAGTACTCGTAGCGCGCCCAGCTATCGCCGCCGACCTCCACCGGGCCGCCCTCCGAGCGGTCCCGCGGCCGGCGCACCACCGCCTCGAGCGCGCTCTCGCCCGGCGCCGGCTCGCGCCAGCTCTCCCACGGCAGGTACGACAGCGGCGTGTGGCTGAACAGCCCCCAATGGGCGACCGCCAGCAGCGAGCCGGGGATCGCGCCGGGCGCGATGGCCGCACCCAGATCCCCCGCCTCGAGCGCCCTGGCCCCGCCCCCAACGGCTCCCCCGGCGGCCAGACTGCCCGCCGCCACGAACACGAGAACCGACACGCGCACCTTCCCTGTGCGATTCACACCACCACCCTTAAATGGAGTGGGGATCAGCAGAAGGCTCTGCGATGCCGGACAATAAAGCCTAGACCGGCTCCCGTACAATGTCAAAAAGCCGTACCGCCCATCGCATCCCAGGAAAGGACTCCAGGTGTCGTTTCCGCTCAGCGGACCGCTTGTGCGCCGCGTGCTTGCAAAAGCCTGCGGATCCCGGTAGACTGCCTCGCGTGCGTCCGTCCCCGTCGTGACCGCGTGAAGGAGAAGGGCCATGTCCGCTCGCAGCAGGCGCTGGGTATGGGGTGCCGCCGCCGTGGGAATGCTGGCGCTGGCGATGCCACAAGTCCTGGCGGCATCAGAGTTTACCATCGAGGTCGCAGCGGGCGGCAGCGCCCGTGCCGACACGCCGGTGGCCGTCGCCCTGGCCGAGGCCAAGGTGCTCGCGGGCATGCCCATGGACAAGAGCCTGCCGCTGGCCACACTGGTGGCCCAGGGGCAGGTGGCCGCGACGGTGAGCGGGCCGGGCGGCTCGATGCCGGGCCAGGTCGAGGCCCTGGGCGATGGCAAGGCGCGGCTGTGGTTCGTCCTCCCCAAGCTCGACGCGGGCAAGACGGCCACCTTCAAGGCGACCATCGAACGCCGTAAGCCTGGCGATGACAAGACCTTCGAGTTCCAGGACGAGAAGGGGCAGCATCTCGATCTGCTCTTCGGCGGACGCAAGGTCACCCGCTTCATGTACGTGTTCGACAGCACCGACGACGCCAAGAAGCGGTTCCCCACCGCCAAGCCGTTCACCCACGTCTTCGACGCGGCGGGCGAGAAGCTGATCACGAGCCCCGGCGGGAACCCCTACCCCCACCACCGCGGCATCTTCCTCGGCTACAAGGTCGGCACGCCCGACGGCAAGCGCCACGACTTCTGGCACGTCCGCAGCGTCTGGCAGCGGGTCGCGACGCTCGAGGGCCTGACGGCCGGCCCCGTGCTCGGGCGCATGACCGCCATCATCAAGTGGGAGAACCGCACAGACTCCGCCGTGCTCACCGAGACGCGGACCGTCACCGTCTACCGCCAGAGCAAGCCCGAGGTGCTCCTCGACTTCGTCTCGACCCTGCGCTCCGAGGGCGGCGAGCTCGACCTCGGCGGCGACCCCGAGCACGCCGGCATGCAGTTCCGCCCCCACTTCGACGTGAACAAGCGCGGCAAGGAGACGAAGTACGTCCACCCCCCGGGGATGAAGCCGGGGAAGGGCGGCACGAAGGACATGCCCTGGTCCACCGTCTCCTACGCGCTCGGCGACAGCCGCTTCAACGTCGCACACCTCAACCACCCCGACAACCCCAAGGGCACCATCTACTCCGCCTATCGCCCCTACGGCCGCTTCGGCGCCTTCGCCAGCACCAAGCTCCCGGCCGACCAGCCGCTGACGCTCCGCTACCGCATCTTCGTCCGCGAGGGCACCGACGCCGCACTCACCGTCGAGGACGCACAGCGGCTCTACGCCGACTTCGCCGCGCCGCCCACCGCGACCGTGAAGTAGGGCCGCCGACCCGCGATTTCCGGTTGCCGACGCGGGCAAGAGCAGGAGATCGCCGATGAAGCACGCGTGCAAGGCCATCGCAGCGGTGCTGGCCCTCGCGGCGCTCGCGGCCCACGGCGACGGGGTCGGGGAGCGGCTGCTCGAGCAGTTCCGCGCCGGGAGCGCCGAGGCGAAGCGGCGGGTGATCGACGTCGGCCCCGCCGCCATCCCCACGCTCGTCGCGATGCTGACGGACCCCGACGCGCGGGTCGCCACCGAGGCCCGGAGCGCGCTGCGCTGGATCGCCGCGCGCGCCGCCGACCCCGACGCGCCGCCCGAGCGGCGCGAGCAGGCCCGCAAGGCCGCCGCCCCCCTGCTCGACGCCGCGCACGCCGTCGTGCGGCACACGGCGATCGAGATGCTCGCACTCGTCGGCACCGACGCCGAGGTGCCCGCCCTCGCACGCCTGCTGGCCAACGACGCGCTCGCCGAGCCGGCCGCAACGGCGCTCGGCAGCATCTGGGGCGTCGCCGGCAAGGCCGCGCTGCTCGACGCGCTGGCCACGGCCAAGCCGCCGCTCAGGGCTCGCCTGCTCGCCCTCATCGCCGCCCATCGCGAGGCCGACACGCTCCCGCGCCTCGCCGAGGCGCTCGCGGACACCGACGAAGGCGTGCGCGCCGCCGCCGCCAGGGCCATCGGCACGCTCGGCGACCCCAGCGGCGAGCCGCTGCTCGCCGAGGCCGTCGCCCGCGGCCCGGCGACGGTCAAGGCCGCCGCGCTCGACGGCTGGCTCGCGCTCGCCGCGGCGCGCCTCGACGCACACGACCGCGGCGCGGCACGCAGGCTCTACGAGCAGGCACTCGCGAAGGCCGCGGCCGACCGCCAGCGCTGCGCCGCGCTCGACGCCCTCGGCCGCATCGGCGACGCCGCCGCGCTCGACGCGATCCGCCCGCACCTGAAGGCCAAGGCGCCCGCCGTCCGCAGCGCCGCCTACGCCGCGCTCGCCCGCGTCGAGGGGCCCGCCGGCCTCCAGGCCCTCACCGACGCGCTGCCCGACGCGCCCGACGAGCTGAAGCCCGCGCTCCTCACGGCGCTCGGTGCCCACCGCCACGCGCCCTCGGCCACGACGCTGCTCGCCTTCGCCGCCAGCCGCGACGACGCCGTCGCACGCGCCGCCATCGCCGCGCTCGCCCAGGCCGACAGCCCCCGCGCCATCGGCCCCCTGCTCGACCTCGCCGCCAAGGCCCGCAGCGACGCCGTCCGCGCCGCCGCGCTCCGCACCGCCCTCGCACTCGCCCACCGCGAGGCCGACCGCGGCCAGGCGCGCGCCGCCCTCCCCCACCTCGAGCGCGCCCTCTCCCTCGCCAAGGCCGACGCCGACCGCGCCGAGGCCCTGCGCGGCATGGCCAAGGCAGGCCAGGCACGCTCGCTGGAGACCCTGGAGCCGATGCTCGCTGACGCTGCGAGCCCGCTCCGCGGCGACGCCGCCGCCGCCTGCCTCGCCATCGGCGACGCCGCACGCGCACGGGGCGAGCGCGACGCCGCCATCAGGGCCTACACCCTCGTCGCCGACGCCGAGCCCTCGCCGGCCGACGCCAGCGAGGCCGCCAAGCGCCTCCACGCGCTCGGCGTCCACTACGGGCTCGCCCGACGCGACGGCCACATCGCCACCTGGTGGGTGCTCGGCCCCCTCGACTGCCGCGACATGAACGCCGCCCGACAGCCCCAGTTCCCCGAGACCGAGTTCCGACTCGACAAGGCCTACAAGGTGGGCGACCGCGTCCTCCGCTGGACGCTCCTCCACTCGAGCCACCCGAAGGGCTGGGTGGACTGCAAGGCGGCCTTCACGCCCAGCGACAGGGTGCTCGTCTACGCCTACACCGAGCTGACGGCCGACGCCGCGCAGGACGTCGAGCTGCACTTCGGGCGCGACGACGGCCTCGGCCTCTGGCTCAACGGCGAGCGGCTCTACGAGGAGCACACGCCCCACGGGGTGGACGCCGAGGACTTCGTGGTGAAGGCGAAGCTCGTCGCTGGCATCAACCGCTTCCTGGTCAAGAGCTCGCAGGGCGGCGGCGCCTGGGCCTTCTACCTCCGCATCACCGACGCCGACGGCAAGCCTCTGGGCTCGGGGCCGAAGTGACGGTCTGGAGCTCTCCCCGCCCGGCGTCGGCTCACACGGCAAGCGCGCGCGTCAGTCGGTCGCATCCTTCGGGGTCTGCGCGG
>CBFDBL010000049.1:0-16749 GCA_965603035.1 uncultured bacterium | reverse complement strand
CAGGCCCTGATGGGCTGGCCGGCGCGGTTGAAGCAGATGCGGTCGTAAGTGTAGTCGGCGGCGTCGGGATAGAAGTCGATGTAGTTGTCGTGGAGCCCCCAGGGGATGTCGTGGGTCTTGCACACGGCGGCGATCTTCCGCATGTCGTCGGCGGTGCCGAGATGCGCGTTGGGCGGCCAGATGTCGGGCAGGCGGTAGTCGTAGCCCCAGCGCTGCCACACGTGGACAGTCAGCAGGCTGTCGGTGCAGCCGTAGTCGAGCATCTGCCGCATCCGCTCGGCGATCCAGGCGTAGCGGCCGCCCCAGATGTCGAAGACGAAGCGCCCCGCCTTCCGCTCGACGCCGGGCGCCGCCTTCTTGTCGTAGAGCGGCCGGTACCTCACCGCGGCATCGAGCGCGCCCTCGAGGCTCGGCACGAGGGTCAGCGTCGTATCCATGTGACTGTGGAGCGCGTAGATCCGCGCATCGGGATCGACCTGGAGATAGTCGGGCGGGCTGTCGACCGCCTGCACCACCGACACGCCTTTCTCGAAGTCGAAGCCGACGTGGCTGGTGGACAGATTGTGGCCACCGAACCCTGCGCGGAAGGGCTTCGGCTGCTCGATGACGTAGCCGTGGCCGTAGTAGACCCGCGGCGCCTTCTGGTCGGCGGGGCCGAGGGCGACGTCGGTGATGCGCGGCTTGCCCTTGGCCTCGACCCTGAGTCCTCTGCCCGTGGCGCGGAACGTGATGTGGAGGTGGTCGCCCGCGCCAGTCGGATCGCCATACTCGAAGCGCGCGTAGCCGTTCCGACCGCCCCGAAAGCCGCCGGCAGAAGGGTTGCAGGTCGGGAACACGTGGTGGGCAGCTCGGCCGTCGATAGTGACGTGCAGACCGTCGAAGACGACACAGCGGTCGCCTCGGCCCACGGCGATCGCGCCGTCGAGCATGCCGTTCGGGCTCGGGACGATCGCGGCGAGACATGCGTCGGGTCCATCGCCGAGTCGCCACACGATGTCGCCTCCCTTGCTCGAGCCGCGCGCCAGGGCGGCTCGGGCAGCGGCGTGGAGGGCCTTGCGCTCGGGCAGGCTCAGGAGCCTCGTGTGAGGGCCGGCGACGATCGTCGGCTCGGCCCAGTAGCTCGAGTCGCACGTCGTGCTCTTTGCCGGTCCGGGGTGGCTCTCGAGCCGCAGGAGGATACGCTGCCCGGCATACTTCCGCAGGTCGGCCTCGCCCTCGACCCAGGTCTTGCTGTCGGTGTGTCGCTCGAAGAGCTTCTCGTCGCCGGCCCAGACGCGGAACGTCACGCCGTCGCTGGGGGGCTCGGTGGCGGAGCTGTCGCGGATGGCGTTGGCGAAGGTCAGCTTCAGCGGCCGAGATTGCTTCGGCAGCGCGACCGGGTAGTCGGCGAAGAGGGTGCCGCCGCCCGGCACCCAGGGCGGGTGCACGACGAGGGCGTTGCGGGCCGTGCCGCGCACCACCCCGCCTCGTCGGTCGAAGCTCGCGCGGCTCTTCGGGTCGCTGCCCCGCCAGCCCTGCGCCTTGTAGACCAGCGGCCCGTCGTAGTAGCGCCACGCCACCCGCTGCCGCATCGTCGCGAAGAGCGAGACGGCGCCCTTCGCGGGCACCGTCAGGGCCTCCATCGGCGTCGGCTCCGCCGAGGACACCGCCCGCCGCTGGAACTTCGGCTCGAAGACCTGGACCGCGTGCAGCGTCTGCCGCTTCCCCTCCCACAGAAAGCGCGCGGTAACGTGGACGGGATAGTGCGCCGAGTAGGCCCCCTCGCCCGCGGCGATCTGGAAGGTGACGGCCTGCTCTCCCTTCGCCGGCACCTCGAGCTTCCTCGTTGTCTCTCCGACGGCCCGCCACTGGTCCACGAGCCCGCCCATCTCGAGCGCGACCGCCAGCGGCTGGTCGCCCGAGTTCCGCACCGTCACGGTCATGGGCGCCGGCTTCCCGTACTCCGCGATCGTGGCCACCTCCCCGATCTCGAGCCCCACCGGCCCGAGCGCGGCCTTGTGACCGTTGTAGGCCCAGCCCGCAGGCGAAGGACACAGGAGCAGCAGGACGATGGCAGCGCAGCGCCGAGTACTCATTGGTTCGCCTCAACAGGGGTTCCACAGCGTGTCTCGCACCGATCTTAGGACGGCGCCCCGCGTCGCGCAAGCCTGCTGCGCCATCCATGGTTTGCTGCGCGCGCCGCGAGGCGTATAATGCGCGCCGAGGAGGCCTGCTCGCCACATCACTGGCTCGGGGACACGATTGTGAGGAACGTCAGCCGCCGCGATTTCCTGTCCGCCGCGGGCGCCGCCATGGCAGGCGGCCTGGTCGGCGCGGCCCGCGCCCTGGCAGCGGAGCGGAGGCCCGGCCAGCCGCTCAACGTCGTCTTCTTCCTCATCGACGACCTCGGTCAGACCGACCTGGGCTGCTACGGCAGCAAGTTCTACGAGACGCCGCACTGCGATCGCCTGGCGCGAGGGCACCTGACCGACTGGATCAGCGGCCACAAGCGGCCGTACGCGAAGCTGAAGATCCCCGACTGGCACATGCGGATGGAGCACGAGGAGGTGAGCCTCGCCGAGGCCCTCAAGCCGCTCGGCCACCGCACCTGCTTCATCGGCAAGTGGCACCTCGGCCCCCAGGGCTTCTGGCCCCCCGAGCAGGGCTTCGACACCAACGTCGGCGGCTACTCCCGCGGCGCGCCGCCCAGCTACTTCGCCCCCTACCGCATCCCCACCATGCCCGAAGGCCCGAAGGGCGAGTACCTCACCGACCGCCACGCCGCCGACGCCGAGGCCTTCCTCGACAAGCACGGCGCCCACCCCTTCTTCCTCTACGTCTCCATGTACGCCGTTCACACCCCGCTTCAGGCCAAGAAGCCGCTCATCGAGCACTACAAGGCCAAGGCCGCGCGGATGGGCGACTACCCCCAGAGGAACCCCGTCTACGGCGCCATGGTCCACTCGATGGACCAGTGCGTCGGCCGCGTGCTGGCCAAGCTCGAGTCCAAGGGCCTGGTCGATCGCACGGCGATCTTCTTCATCGGCGACAACGGCGGGCTGATCGGCCCGACGCGCAACCTCGGCCTCCGCGCCGGCAAGGGCTCGAGCTACGAGGGCGGCGTCCGCGAGCCCTTCATGGCCTACTGGCCCGGCGTCACCAAGCCCGGCTCGGTCTGCCGCGAGCCCGTCATCAGCACCGACTTCTATCCCACCATCCTCGAGATGCTCGGCGCCAGCGGCGACCCCAAGCACAACGCCAGTGTCGATGGCGTCAGCCTCGTCCCAGTCCTGAAGAACCCGTCGGCGCGGCTCGACCGCGACGCCATCTTCTGGCACTACCCCCACTACCACCCCGGCGGCGCGACGCCCTACGGGGCGGTCCGCGCCCGCGACTGGAAGCTCATCGAGTTCTACGAGGACATGCACGTCGAGCTCTACCATCTGGCCAAGGACCCCGAGGAGACGACGAACCTCGCCGCGAAGATGCCGGAGAGGGCCGCCGAGCTGCGCAAGAAGCTCCACGACTGGCGCAAGGCCGTCGGTGCCCAAATGCCCACGCCCAACCCCGACTACGACCCCGCGAGGAACCGCCAGCGCGGCCGACGACGACCCCGCAAGAAGGGCGTCAACCGCAAGGACATCAAGCACCCCGGCTTCGCCGTCCTGCGCGACGGCAACATCAGCACGTCGCCCATGGGCTACACCCTCGAGACCAGCGGCGAGGCGACGGCCCTTCAGAAAACGCCGAGGCCCTTCGGAAAACGCGCGGCCTTCAAGATGCAGATGAAGACCCATCTCGGGCGCGACGACGGCTGGCAGAACGGCTTCCTCGCCCTCGGCGACAGCGGGAAGGACGACGAGCTGGTGATCGCCGGCGTCTACATCGGCGGCCTGCGGGTCAGCATCCTCGAGGGCCTGAGCGACGGCGGCGGCCCGAGGACCGACAAGCCCGCGGAGTTCGACCGGCGGCAGACCCTCGACGTCGAGGTCGTCGCCGACCTCCAGAAGCGGACGATCACCTGCACCACCGCCGGCGTCAGCGTCAGCCAGCCTCTGCCCAAGGCCCTCAAGGCCATCCGCTACTACGGCTACCACGCCATGCAGACCAAGACCTCGTTCAGCAAGATCCAGGTGAGTGGGGAGTAGGGCGCGCCAGAGCACGCGCGCACCAGTGGAGGGTCGAGCAGTGCGACGCTGGATCCCTCTGTTCCTGCTGGTCCTCCTCGTGGCCGGACGGCCGGTGGCTCAGGCCGCGATTGACATTGACCGCGTCCCGCCCATGAGCTGGGACGAGCTGGTCGGCTGCGAGCTCGTGGTCATTGCCCGTTACCACAGCCACGAGGGCCGCACGCTCCTGCTGCGGGTCGAGCGCGTCCTGAAGGGCGAGGGGGTGAAGGCAGGCGACATCATCTCCGTCGCCCTCCAGCACCGCTACTCCATGCAGACTGGCCCGACCGGCTTCGAGTCCTGGATGGAGAAGAAGAAGCCCGACGGCATCCCGAAGCTCTGCTACTCGGTGCAGCTCTGTAATCCCGGGCCCGTCGTGCCGTGCGAGATCGCCGCCGACGTTCGGAAGGCGAACCTCTACTTCTTCCCCAAAGCGAAGGGGCCGGTGCTTCGGCAGAGCGGCCAGGTGCAACTCCCGCTCTTCGCCGACTGCTGGGAGCAGGCCGCCACCGGGAGGCCCGCCGACCTCCTCTTCCGCCTCCTCCAGCGTGCGAGCGGCAAGGTCCAGGCGGAAGCCATCGAAGAGCTCTATCGCTCGCGCGATGCCAAGGTGATCCGACAGCTTGTGGAGTGGACCATCCGGCCGCCCGTGAAGCGCGGGACCGGCGAGCCCTGGGACATCCTGGTCGATGGCAGCCGCACGCTGGCCCGCGTAGGCGACCGCGACGGCGACGTGTACGATCCGCTGTGGGCCTGGCTGACAGGCGAGGGCCGCCACAGCGCGCTCCACGACCAGAAGCGGGTTGCGCGGACGCTCGCGTGGGCCGCCCCCGAGCGCGCCTTCCGCGAGCTGTCCGCCCTCATCCGGACCGCGGAGCCGTGGCAGCGGGAGGTCGCCGTTCGCGCTCTCCCGCACGTCCGCACCGAAGCCGCCGTGGCCCTGTGCATCACATTGCTGGAGGACCCCGCTCTCGCGCCCATTGCCATCGCGGCGCTCGACGAGAGCTTCCGCTATCACCGCCACGAGAGCGATCGCGGGGTGGGCTGTCGGCTGCGCGGCCTCGTGCGCGCTCGCCTGCTCGTCGCGCTGGGGTCGCCGCGGATCCGCGACGAGCACAAGGAGAAGGCGCGCGGCACCTTCGCCGAGCTGCTGCGCCAGCGGCCCGGCCTCGACCCAACCGAGACAGGGAAGAAGCTGCTCGACCCTCAGACCTGGAAGCAGCCGGGCAGGTTCATGCCCGAGGCCGACAGGATCCTCGAGGCCATCAAGGAGGACGCCGACCCTCGGTTCGTGCCGCTCCTGGTGCGGCTCCTGCGCGAGCCGCCGATCGCCATCGTGCGCTGGTACCACATCGTGGACGACCCCTTCGGCGTCTACGCGTCCCTGTACCCGAACGCCATGCGGGCCGAGATGGCCCGCCGCGGCATCGACAGGGCCTATGTCGGGAGCCTGGGGGACAGCGCTCACGCGCTGCGGGATGACCTGCGGCTGCTCCTGGCCTCGCCGCGTACCGACGACGAGCTCGGCCCGATTCGCGAGATCCACGGCGACGAGTGGCTGACGCGCCACGGCGCCAGCCCGGCGCTGGTGAAGTCGCTCAAGGCACACGTCGAGAGGACCCGCGAGAGCGGGCCGCACTCGCCCTGGCTGTGGCGGCTCTTCCTGGCCGATCGCGAGGAAGCATCGAAGATCGTCGAATGGCACCTGGAGCGCCGCGCCCTCTACACCCATCCGCGCAACCGCGCGAATCTCCTCGCCATCGCCGTTCGCCTCGGCCACCACGATCTCGTTGACGAGCTGTGCCGTGAGGTGGATGGGGCCATCGCGTGGGAGCGCCAGCGCGGCGAGCAGATCCCGACGAGCGCTCGGCTCCTCCTCAGGAGCGATCATCCGAAGGCCCTCCGCGCCTACCTCGAGCGCCTCGATGCGCGCCCCGTCGTCACGCGCTCGAAGTGGGCGCATCACCTCCACGTGGACTTCGTATACGACAGGATGCTCGGCGACCTGGAGGCCGGGCACCCGCGCGAGTACTATGCCCGCATCCTCAAGCTGGCCGAGTCCGAGCGCGTCCCCGCGCGGAAGCGCGCGGAAAAGGACCTCCACTGGCTCGGCTACTGGGCCGACGACTTCTCCTGGACGCGGAAGGAGACGCTCGCGCGCATACGCTCGGCGGTGGAGGCCCTCGGTTGGATGTCGAAGGTCCAGCGGCTTGGGTTCCTGCTGTCGCACCGCGCCGTCGAGCTGCCCGGGCCGCCGGGGGAGGCCTGGCTGCCGGGCCTCGTGAGGGCGGCGGGCCAACCTGACTACGTCGTCTCGAACGCCGCGCTCGAGGCCATCTCCGCCCTCACCACACAGGAGAGGATGACGGCCATTCGCAACATCTCGGTCTACGAGCGCGAGCGCATCGTCCGCCACTGGCTCGCAGACCGCGGCGTGCGCATCGCACCCTGATGGAGGGATTCAAGCATTGGCTGATGACACCCGCGTCGTCGTGATCATGACCGACACCCAGCGATGGGATATGGTCGGCTGCTACGGCAACCCCGACATGCGGACGCCGTGCCTCGACGGCCTGGCGGGCCAGGGCCTGCGCTTCGAGCGGGCCTACACGACCTCGCCCGTGTGCGGGCCGGCGCGCTCGGGCCTCTTCTGCGGCACCGCACCCCACAGCAACGGCATGTGGGCGAACACGATGGCCCTCGGCGACAACGTGAAGACGGTGGGCCAGCGCCTGCGCGACCGCGACATCCGCACCGCCTACGTCGGCAAGTGGCATCTCGACGGCGGCGACTACTTCGGCCTCGGCCGATGCCCCGACGGCTGGGACGACGCCTACTGGTACGACATGCGGCGCTACCTCGAGGAGCTTACCCCCGAGGAGCGCCTCCGCACGCGCAAGACATCGACCAACCGCGACCCCGACGTCTCCGAAGACCTATGCTTCGGCCACCGCGTCTCCGACCGCGCCATCGACTTCCTCGGCCGCCACGGCGACGAGAGCTTCTTCCTGGTCGTCTCCTACGACGAGCCCCACGGGCCGTTCCTGTGCCCGCGGCCCTACAGCGAGATGTTCCAGGGCTACGAGTTCCCCAAGAGCCGTAACGTGCTGGACACCCTGGAGTGCAAGCCCGAGCACCAGCGCGTCTGGGCCGGCCAGGCCCGCGAGGCCGACCGCGATGCCGTGAGGATCACCCCCGCGGACTTCCTGGGCTGCAACGCCTTCGTCGATCACCAGATCGGCCGCGTCCTCGACGCCATCGACGCCCACGCCCCCGGCGCCCTCGTCATCTACACAGCCGACCACGGCGACTTCCTCGCCTCCCACTGCCTCAGCGGCAAGGGGCCGGCCATGTACGACGAGATCACCCGCATCCCGCTCCTCGTCCGCTGGCCCGGCCAGACGCCCGAGGGCGCCGTATGCCCCCACGTCGCCTCGCACATCGACCTGGTGCCGACCGTCCTCGAGGCGTTCGGCCTGCCCATCCCGAAGCTGCTCGAAGGCCAGAGCATGCTCGCCACCTTGCGCGACCCCGAGGCGAAGCCGAACGACGTGGTCTTCATGGAGTTCGGCCGCTACGAGATCGACCACGACGGCTTCGGCGGCTTCCAGCCGGCGATGATCCACATGAGCTTCGACCGCACAGCTTCGGCGGCTTCCAGCCCGTCCGCTGCGCCTTCGACGGCCGCCACAAGCTCGCCATCAGCCTCATGACCAGCGACGAGCTCTACGACCTCGCGACCGACCCCGACGAGATGACCAACCTCATCGACAGCCCCGACCACGCCACCGTCCGCGACCGCCTCCACGACGCCATCCTCGACTGGATGAACCGCACCCGCGACCCCTTCCGCGGCTACTACTGGGAGCGTCGCCCCTGGCGCGCCGACGCCCGCCCCGCCACCTGGCGCTACACGGCCATGACCCGCCAGCGCGAGAACGAGGAATACGAGCCCCGCCAGCTCGACTACGGCACGGGGCTGGAGATGGAAGAGGCGACGCGGAAGAAGTGATGGCAGGTGCGCGGCACTGGCCTACTCAGCCAGAAGCTGCTCGACCTCGGCGCGGAGGGTGGGCAGGTCATCGTGGAGGATGCCCCACACGGTGTCATCCTTCAGCACGCTGTAGCCGTGCACGATAAGGAACTTGAGCACCTCGGTCCGCATAGAGCACCGTCCGCGATTCGTTGACCGTTCTCAGGAAGTACGGATTCGTGACGGCGCGCGTCTCGACGAGATCCACTTGACGCCCCAGCAACCCCCGGAGCGCATCGAAGAGACCGAAGTAAGCGCGCGCATGCTGCACAGGCTCCAGGGGCAGGAACTCGACGAGGAAGTCCACGTCGCTGTCGGCGCCGAAGCCTTGCGCGGTGGCGGCGGAGCCGAAGACCTCGAGCCGCTCGACGTGGTAGCGGCGGCAGAGCGCCTCGAGCTCGGTGCGATGTTGCTCGATGAGTGCGACCATGGGCTGCCTCTTCCCTGGGCGTTGCGACCTCATAAAGTATCCCCTGCGCCAGGGCGGGTGTCAAGAGGCAGCCAGGGAGCTTGACCCGTCGCCTCCCGAGCGCCATACTCTTGGCCATGCGACGAGCCGCACGCTCAACAGGATTCCGAGCCTCCTGCCTTCTTCTCTCCGCCTGCGCATGCCTGCTGTCCGCCAGCGCGCGGTCTTCGCAGGAAAAGGACGTCCACATGAGGAGCCTGACCCCGCCCGTTCTCCTGCCCGACGGGAGCGAGTTCATGACGTGGGAGGCCACGCCGAGGTTTGCGAAGACCTACTACGTCGCTCAGAAGCATCCGAAGGCGTCGGATGACGGTGCGGGCACGCAGGCACGGCCGTTCAAGACGATCGGGAAGGCGGCCGAGGCGCTTCAGCCGGGCGAGCGCGTGGTGGTCGCCGAGGGGGTCTACCGCGAGCACGTAAGGCCGGCACGCGGCGGCACGAGCCCGACGCGGATGATCTCCTACGAGGCCGCGCCCGGCGCGAAGGTGATCATCAAGGGCTCGAAGGTCTTCACGGAAAGGTGGACGCCGTCGAAGCACGGCGGCAAGGCGCCGAAGGGCATCTGGCGGGCGAAGCTCGACGCGAAGTACTTCCCCGACTGGAACCCCTTCGACATCGAGAACGTGACGACCGAGCAGTTCGACCACATGCCCTGGGCACACCCGCTGCGGGGACGCCTGCCCTACACGCTGCCGCGCGGGATGATCTTCCAGGAAGGCAGGCTGCTCAAGCAGGTGACGCGCTACGACGTGCTGGCGAGCGACCCCGGCAGCTACTGGGTGGATCGCCCGGCGCAGGTCATCCACATCCATCCGCTGGGCGGCGTCGCTCCGAAGGGCAGGGTGTTCGAGATCACGACCGAGCGGGTGGCCTTCGGCCCCGAGCAGATGGGCCTGGGGTTCATCCGCGTGAGAGGCTTCGTCGTCGAGCAGGTAGGCAACTGCTTCCCGATGCAGCAGGAGGGCGCCATCTCGACCTGGCGGGGCCACCACTGGATCGTCGAGGACTGCACCGTCCGCTGGGTCAACGGCGTCGGCATCGACCTGGGCCTCCAGGCCGGCTGGTGGCCGCAGCCGAAGATCATCGGCAAGCACATCTGCCGCCGCAACACGGTCGAGGACATCGGCGTGTGCGGCATCGCGGGCATCGGCGTCCACGGCGACTTCGGCCTGCTCATCGAGGACAACGCCCTGCGCCGCTGCGCCACCCACAACGTCGAGCGCCTCTTCGAGACCGGCGGCATCAAGACCCACCGCAACACCCGCTGCCTCATCCGCCGCAACCTCATCCTCGACACCCTCCACGGCTGCGGGATCTGGATGGACTTCACCAACGACAACGCCCGCTGCACGCAGAACGTCATCATCGGCTCGCGCTCGCGCTTCCACGGCGGCATCTTCATCGAGGCCTCGTGCCGCCCCAACCTCATCGACCACAACGTCATCTGGGACGTCCAGGGCTGCGGCATCTACGAGCACGACTGCTCGAACCAGGTCTTCGCCCACAACCTCATCGGCCGCTCGACCAAGGCCGCCGTCATGCTCCGCGGCAAGGTCACGGGCCGCAAGCTCTACGGCCAGCCCATCGCCAGCGGCGGCCACCGCGTCGTCAACAACGTCCTCGTCGGCAACAAGCCCAACGCCGTCGTCCAGCAGAAGGGGAAGAGCCAGGTCAGCGGCAACCTCGACGCGGGCGTCACGGCAGAGCTGGACCGCGAGACACTCACCCTCACCTGGTCGGTCGCTGGCAAGCTCCCCGCCTGCACTATCCTCGCCCCGATCACGCATGACTTCTTCGCTGCCGAGCGCCGTCGCCAGGGCCGCACCCCCGGCCCGTTCCGCGATGTGCCGACCGCGCCGAGCCCCGTGCGGCTCCGGCCGCCAGCGCAGCCCGAACCCGATTGAGAGGGAATGCCATGAGCCACGAGACGATGCGGCGCCGTGACTTCCTCGGAGCGATGGCCCTCGGCGCGGCAGCCGCCGCTTTGCCCCGGGCCGCGGCGGCGGACGACAGGCCGCCTAACTTCATCGTCATGATGGCCGACGACCTCGGCGCCAAGGAGCTCGCCTGCTACGGCAACCCCGAGCACAAGACCCCGCACCTCGACCGGCTCGCCAGGACCGGCGTGCAGTTCAAGATCTGCTACGCCGACCCGATCTGCCACCCGACCCGCTTCAAGATCATGACCGGCCGCTACGGCTGCCACACCAAGGTGCTCCACTTCGCCGGGCGGCCCGGCGGCCCGCAGCGCGACTCGCCCGAGGAGCAGATCGTCAACCACGTGACCTTCGCCCAGGTGCTCAAGAAGGCCGGCTACGCCACCGCCCTCTCCGGCAAGTGGCAGCTCACCGGCAAGATCCCCAAGCTCGTCGTCGAAACCGGCTTCGACGAATACTGCATGTGGGCCTACAAGCACAACCTGCCCGACGGCGTCGAGCACGCCGGCGGATGGGAAGGCAAGGCAGGCGGGAAGACCTGCCGATACTGGCACCCCTCCATCGTCAAGAACGCGAAGTACCTGCCCACCAAGCCCAACGACTACGGACCCGATATCTTCACCGACTTCGTCATCGACTTCGCCACGCGCCACCGCGACCGCCCCTTCTTCATCTACTACCCCATGGCCCTCACCCACGCTCCCTACTACACCACGCCCGACAGCACGAAGTCGCCCGACGACCACTTCAAGCACGCCAAGGCCCACTTCAAGTCGAACGTGGAGTATATGGACAAGCTCGTCGGCCGCATCGTCGCCGGCCTCGAGCGCCTCGGCCTCCGCGACCGCACCATCGTCTTCTTCACGGGCGACAACGGCACCGGCGGCAGCGGCAAGGGCCAGCCGACCGAGCTCGGCGCCCGCGTGCCCCTCATCGTCAACTGCCCGGGCACCGTCAAGCCGCTCCGCAAGAGCGACGCGCTGGTGGACCTCAGCGACATCCTCCCGACGCTCGCCGACTTCGCGGGCGCACCCGTGCCGAAGGACCCGCCCGTCGACGGCCGCAGCTTCGCGCCCGTCCTGCGCGGCGAGAGCCAGGGCGTCCGCGACTGGTGCTTCGCCTCCATCGCCGACCACCGCATCCTGCGCACACGCCGCTGGCTGCTCGAGCGCAGCTCGCCCAGCCAGCTCGGCCGCCTCTACGACTGCGGCGACAGCGTCGATGGCACGGGCTACAAGGACGTCACCGACTCGACGGCCCCCGAGGTCGTCGCCGTCAAGAAGCAGTTCGCCGGCATCCTCAAGGGCCTGCCCGCGCCCGTTCTCCCTCCCGACACCAAGCCGAAGAAGCGGCGAGCCGGCGCAGGGAGGAAGAAAGGGAAGAAGGCGCCGTAGCGCCGGCGCCTACTGCCAGCGGCTGGGATGGGAGCGGAAGGGGAAGAGGGCCGGCTCGCCGCGACCGCCGAGCTGGGGCAGGATGTCGCGCGCGGGGCCGATGAGGGCCAGGCGGAAGGCCCCGTCGCCGATGAGACGGCGTGCCGCGGCGTTCACCTGCTCGAGCGTTGTCTCGCGATAGGCCCCCCGCTCGGCCTCCAGGTCGTCGAGCGAGAGGCCGGCGGCGAGGCCGCGCGCGGCGGTGCCGAGGATGGCCGAGGGGCGGGTGAGTCGCAAGGGCAGGTTGCCGTAGAGGTGGCTCTGCGCGTCGGCCAGCTCGCGCTCGCTGAAGCCGTCGGCGACCAGCGCCGCCAGCTCGCGGTCGATCAGGTCGAGCGTGGCGGCCAGATTGGGCACCTGGGTGAAGGTCTGGATGGTGAAGGCGCCGAGGGCCTCGGCCTCGGGCAGGTGGGACTGGATGCCGTAGGTGTGGCCCATCGCGGCCCGAACGCTGGCCATGAGCCGCGAAGCGAAGCCGCCGCCGCCGAGCGAGTAGTTGGCCAGCCGCAGCGCGACCCGCTCGCCGTCGCCCGCCCGCACGCCGAGCCTGCCGAGCGCGATGAAGGCCTGGTTGACCTTGGCGTTGTCGAGCAGCCAGATCTTCGCCGCGGCGGGCGCCGGCTCGGGCTCGGGCAGCAGCCCCGCCTCCTCGCAGATCAGCGCGCCGAGCAGCGCGCGCAGCGCCTCGAAGCCCTGCGCCGCATCGACGTCGCCCCCGATCGTCGCGTAGACGCCAGGCCCGCGGTTCAGCGCGCCCAGCCCCTGCGCGCGGGCCGCCTCGATGCGCGCGCGGCGAAAGTCCCTCTCGACCGCGGGACGGGCGTTGGGATGGCCATAGCCCAGGGTCTGCACGATGGAGAGGGGGCCGATGACATAGGCAGGCTGCGCCCACTCCTCGCGGGCGTGTGCCCGATGCTCGCGCACGATGCGCCGCCACTCGCTCTTCGGCAGCCCGAGCGCGCCGAGCCAGCGATTGAGCAGCACGATGGCGTCATCGAGGTCGTCGGAGAGGAACCCGGCCCGCAGGACCCACCGCGTGGGCGTGGCGTCCACCTGAACGGCGATGGCGCGGCGGTCCAGCTCGCGGTGCCACTCCAGCGGCGGGGCGCCCTCGGGGCCTTCGGCGAGCAGGTCGGCGGCCAGGTGTGGCACAGCGGGGTTGTCGGCGTGGAACTGCCGCGGGCAGCTCAGCGAGACGGAGACGAGCGGCACGTCGCGGCGCGACAGGGCGAGCAGGGTCGTGCCGTCGGCCTCGCGCTCGACGTCGACGGGGTAGAGGCGTCGGGTCATCGCGGCCAGATCCTCAGGAAGAGGCCCACGGGCACCATCCACCAGCGGGTGCGCTCGGGCGTGACGTCCAGCTCGAGTGTATTCTCGGGCGCGAAGAGGCGCGCGGCGGCCTCCTGCACGCGCTCGGGCGTGACCTCGGCGAGCTCGTCGAGGCTCCGCTCGTAGCGCTCGAAGCCGCCCTCGAGCAGCTCGGCGTGGCCGAGGCCGCGCATGCGGGCATCGGGGCTGTAGTGCTCGCTCGCCCGACGCTTGCGGAAGCGCTTGAGGTGCTGCTCGAACCGCTCGGGGTCCGGGCCGCGCGCGGCCAGGCCGTCGGCAAGCTCGCGCATCACCTGCCGCCGCACCCCATGCCGGCCAGGGGGCAGGAACGCGCCGAACAGCACCACCGCGCCCCCGCACGCCAGCAGCATCGGCATCGCGCCCGCCGCCACGCACAGCCGACGCTCCCGCACCAGCGCCTCCTGGAGCGGCGACGACTGCCCCCACGACAGCAGCGCCACCAGCAGGTCCACCGCCGGCTTGTCGATCTCGCGCACCGGCCCCACGCGGTGCACCTGCGCCGCGATCGGCACCTCGAGCGACAGGCGCAGCGACAGCGCCCCGACCTTCGTCTCGAAGGGCGGACGGCGCGGCGGCTCGGCATCCGTGGCCGGTGTCCAGTCGCCCAGGTGGCGCTGCGCCAGGTCCTCGACCCGCGCGCGCGTCACGTCGCCGCAGACGACGAGCACGACGCGATCCGGGCGGTAGCAGCGGCGGTGGAAGGCGACGAGGTCCTCGACCGTCAGGGCCTCGAGGTCCTCGCGGCGGCCGAGTGCGGGCAGCGCATAGGGGTGGTCGCCGCCGATCTCGCGCTGGATGGCGAGCAGGGCGCGGGCGGCGGGCTGGTTCTCGTAGACGTGGAGCTCCTCGAGGATGACGCGGCGCTCGACGTCGGTGTGCTCGGCGGTCGGCGTCAGGCGCAGGAAGCGGTCGGCCTCGAGCCCGAGCGCCTCCTCGACGGCGTCGGCGGGCACGGTCTCGTGGTAGAAGGTGCAGTCGGGCGCGGTCGCGGCGTTGCAGCGGCCGCCGAGCCGGGCGATGGTCTGGGCGTGCTCCTCGGGGCCCACGTGCTCGGAGCCGCGGAACATCATGTGCTCGAGGAAGTGGGCGATGCCGCGGCGCTCGGCGGGCTCGTCGCACGCCCCCGCGTCCACCCACAGGCCGACGGCCGCCACGGGCGCGGCGTGGTCCTCGGCCACGACGACGCGCAGGCCGTTGTCGAGGATGGTTCGCGCGACGGGGTCAGATGGGGGCACCAATGGCTCCAGCGGTGCGGGCTCAGGGTGAGTAGTAGTTGTGGCAGTGCTTGAGGCGGCGGTAGTTGCGGCTCGTCCAGAGCCGCTTCTCGTCTGGCCGCGGGTTGGGCTTGGGGTTGTGGTAGACGCGGAGGCGGTTGCCGGCGAGGACGAGGATCTCCTCGCGCCAGTCGCCCGTGACGTCGGCGACGTAGAGGCGGTCGGCCTCCTCGCGGAAGCGCTCGACGAACTTCCCCGTGAGCGGCTCGAAGACGCACACGTCGCCCGCCGTGTGGCGCTCCTTGGCGCAGGCGAGCTGATGGCGCTGGCCCGTCCAGTCGATCGTGTGGATGACCTCCACGCCGCTCGCCGTCCAGCCCTTCGGCGCCACGTCGTCCATCGCGTAGTCGAAGACCTTCCCGCCCGCGGCGTCGAAGACGAAGGGCTTCTGGTGCGTGTTGTAGCGGCTGCGGCACCAGACGAAGATGGCCTCGGAGCCGGGCCGGAAGCGGCCGACGGCGGCGTTCTGCGGCTCCTGGCGCTGGAAGTGGCTCCGCCAGAGGGGGCCTTTGGCGCCGAAGACCTGGACGCAGTTGGAGTCGCCGCCGCCCTCCTCGAGCACGACGATCTCGAGCCCCGGCTTGCCCGGCACCACGTCGGCGACGAACAGGCTGTCGAGGTGGCCGCGATGCGGCGCCGCCTTCGCGAGCAGCTTGCCGGTGGGTCCGAGGAGTGTCTCGCCGAGCACCTCGTCGCGGCCGTCGCCGTCGAGGTCGGCCAGCCGCGCACCGTTGTGGGCGCAGGGCCCGAAGCGGTCGGTCGTCCACAGCGGCTTCCCGCCCTTGAGCAGCTCGTCGGTCGCGTAGGCCGCCAGGTAGCGGCCCGTGCGGTAGCCCTTGGCGTTGGTCGCCTGGAGCAGCAGGTCGCCGTCGTCTGCCTTGCCACGGAAGTCAGCGATCATGGCCAACTCCCAGCGCTCGGCGCCCTTGGGCACCGGCGGCTTCGCCGAGCCCTTCTCCCTGCCCGTTGCGCCATCGACCACGTGCACGACGGAGTCCTTGGTGAGGAAGACGACCTCGCAGCGGCCGTCGCCGTCGGCGTCGCCCGCCGCCACGCCCGGCCCGTGGTGGCCGGGGAGGCCCTGGCGCTCGCTCGAGCCGCCGACGCCGATGTCGGTCCTCGCGACCCACAGCCTCTTCCCGTCGTTGTCGTAGACGGCCAGATGCCCGCGGCAGGTGACGAGGAAGTCCATCTTCCCATCGCCGTCGACGTCGGCCACGACGATCCCGCCCGCCGAGTCCTCCTCGTCGCCCGGCCCGGGGACCTCGAGCTCGATGACGAAGGGATTGGCCTCGTAGGCCGCGGCCGGCGCCGCGCCGATGGAGGCCACGACGAGACATGCGCTCAGTGCTATGGCGTTCATCGTGCGCTGCTCCACAGGAGGCACGAAATCACAGGCGATAGGGCGCGCGCTTGGGGCGGTCGAGCCACTTGGCGGCCTCGGGGTCGCCGAGGCTGCAATGGATGATAGTCACACTGGCGCATGGGGTCAAGCACGCTACGAGCAGAGCTGCTTGACAGAGCGGCGACTCAGGCGTAGATTCGCTCACGTTCCGTGGGCATCCTGGCGCGGTGGTTCGCCGTCACATGGCCGACCTCCCCGAGCGAGAGCGCGTGGTCCTGAGACTCACGTACCTGGAGGGCCGGACCGTGCAGGAGGCCGCCAAGCTGCTCGGCACCGCGCCCCGCACGGTGCGGGCGCAGCGCCAGCGCGCGGTGGCACGGCTGTGTGCCATCGTGACCAGGAGAATGCGCGAGGAAGAGAGATAGCGCCTAACCGACGGTGGCGGAAGGGCTTACGCCACCGGATGCGGCGCAGGCCGATGGGGCCCGCCGCCTTTCTCTCGTTTTTCCGGATTTCCCAATAGCCGTTTTCGGCCGCCCGTCCGACTCACATGTGGAGGCGAAGACAGCAGGGGAATGGAATGGGGTCCAACGACAACGATGCCTGCGAGGCCCTCCGCGAGCTCGTCGGCGAGCTGGCCCTCGGCGCGGAGGCCTGGCTGAGCGACGACGAGCGTCGCCGCGCCGAGGCGCACGCCGCCGACTGCCCAGCCTGTCGCGCCTACTTGGCCGAGATCGCGGCCATCGCCGGCGCGCTGCGG
>CBFDBL010000048.1:0-16932 GCA_965603035.1 uncultured bacterium | reverse complement strand
CGACCCCACCCTCGCGCGGCTGGTGAGCAAGATCGAGGCCGCCGAGCAGGCCCGGGTGGCGCTCGACCCGCGCGACGTCGTGGACGACCGCATGGCCGTGCCCAGCGGCATGGCCGAGAAGCCGCCTCCAGCCGCACAGAGCCCGCAGGGGGTCCAGCGCACGGTCGCCGCGCTCAAGATCATCGACGACGTCCGCAGCACCCTCGGCCGCGACCAGTGGCCCAAGCTCGAGAGCACCGCCGCCCTCGCCGCCGCGTGGCGCCAGCACCGCTGGCACAGGCCCGCCAGCTACCTCCAGGGCCTCGTCGATGCCATCGACCCCCGCGAGCCCGACGGCAGCCCGCACATGCCTGCCCCCCGCATCGCCCGCGACGTGGACCGCGTGCTCGCGCTCCACGACGAGCTGCTCCCCGCCATCGAGGCCAGCGAGCGCAAGATCGACCAGGCCCAGAAAGCCCTCGACCAGGCCGGCGACAAGATCCTCGGCAAGCTCGCCTCCTACTGGCACCGCCAGGCCGTCTCCGAGCCCGCGACAGGCTCCGAGGACGACGTCCGCAAGCTCCAGGCCGGGCTCGCCGAGCTCAGCGGCGTGGCCGCCGGCCTCGCCGCGTTCGTCCAGGGCGACTGGCGCGCCAGGGTGGACCGCGAGCTCTTCCTCCGCGACAGCGCCGTCCACCGCAGCTTCGACGGCACGATCACCAAGCACACCATCCGCCTCTGGCGCGACCAGGTGCAGGGCTACTACCGCCTCGCGCCCGACGACGACCCCCGCAGCGCCGAGGACTGGGACAGGCGGACGACCCAGATCGCGACGCACATCGGGACCCTCGAGCGCGCCAGCGCCCAGGGCCGCCAGCTCGCCGCCGGCTACGGCAAGCGCCTGGACGACGAGGTGCGCCCTGCCGTGGCCGCACTCCGCAAGCTGCCCGCCGTCGTCAAGACCCGGGCCGACCTCCAGAGGAAGGCCGCCGACTTCAAGGCCAAGCTCGACGCCCTCGGCGAGGAGGTCGAGCGCGCCACCATCGTCTACATGGGCAACCCGCGCGACTGGCTCGAGGGCATCCTCCGCTTCGAGTTCAAGTCCTCGAAGGTCGTCAACGAGGAGTGGAAGCTGCGGCGGGGGCAGCTCCTGGTGAACATCACGGCCGAGGAGCTGGAGGCCAAGATCGAGAAGTACGGCGCCCTGCGCCGGCAGGTCGATGCCCTCCAGGGCGGCCTGGCCGAGCTGGAGGGCGACAGCGGGCTGCCGCGCGGCATGCCCGAGCGGGCCGCGGTGCACGGCGCGCGCTCCTGGTACAGCGCCTTCGTCGCCCGCCTCGGCGCCCGTCGCGAGCGGACCCTCGAGACCGCCCTTGGCACGGTGCCCCGCGAGGGCGCCGCGCCGAAGCTCGACGACCCCGGCTTCGCCGAGCGCTGGGCGCAGATGACCGCCGACTACCGCTCGTGGCGCGCCGCCGCCGCCGACGCCCTCGTCGCCTTCGGCGCCGCCGCCGCCGCGCTCGACGCCGCATACCTCCTCGACGAGACGCCGCCCGGCCTCGATCAGCCGCTCGGCAGGCACCTCGCGACGTGGACCGCGAAGCCCATCGCCACGGAGCCGGCCCTCGCCAAGGCTCTCGAGCCCATCGCCCGGCGGGCAGCGGCACTCCGCAACGTGGCCCAGGAGGACGACCGCAAGGCACTGGCTGCCGCGGCCCTGCGCACGAGCCAGTGCGAGGTGGCGCTCGCCGCCTGGCGCAGGCTCGGCACCCTCGAGCGCCCGCCGTGGCCCGCCACCGACGCCGAGCTCAAGCAGGACGGCGAGATCCGCGCGCTCCTCACCTCCGAGCTCCAGGTGATCCCGGACGCCGCGCGCCGGACGACCCTCCGCGACGCCATCGCCGCCGAGAGCACCCGACGGATGGACCGGTGGCTCGCCCAGCAGAACCGCCGGCTCCGCGACCACGTCGAGAAGGCCCAGGCCACGCTCGAGGGCACAGGCGACAAGGTGCTCGCCGGCTTCGGAGCCTACGCGGCCGCCGCGCTCGCCAAGGCCACGGCCCAGGGCAGGAAGGCCGAGTTCGACAAGCTCACCGAGCTCAAGGCCAGGGCGGACCGTCTCGTCGCCTTCGTCGAGGCCGAGTGGGCCAACAACATCGACCAGGCGAAGTTCGCCGCCGACAGCCGAGTCCACGCCGCCTTCGACGGCACCGTGACCCGCGACACCCTCGCGGCGTGGCTCGCCGAGGTCGTCCACTACAGGAAGGCGACGGCCAAGGAGGTCATCACCGCCGTCAAGGCCATCTCGTCCATCGGCGACTCACGAGCGCTCGACGCCGAGTGGGTCAAGCGACGCGACCTGATGCTGCTGATCTATCCGCTGTCGCTGCTGGAAGCCGACGTCAAGCTGCTCGCCACGGTGCGGGTCAAGTTCGGCGTGCTCCAGGAGTTCCTGCGCGGGCTCGACGATGCCCGGGCGCTGCCCGCGGGGCTCGCCCCTGAGGCCCGCGAGCAGTTCCCCGAGCAGGCGCGGGCCGCGGTCGTCGGGCTGCTCGCCCGTCGGCGCGAGCAGGCGCTCGCCGCGCTCGCCGCGAAGATTGCCTGGGGCGCGGACGGCTTCCCCGCCCTCACGCTCGCGCAGTTCAAGCAGGCCGGGGACTGGACGTCGATCACCGGCCGCTACGTGCAGTTCCGCGCCGACCTCGTCACGCGGATGGCGGCGGCCCGCCGGCTGCCCGGCTGGCTCGACGCCGGCTACCTGCCCGACGACGAGCCGAAGGGGGTGACCGCGACGGTGGCGGCGCTCCACGCCGAGTGGCAGGGGTTCCGCAAGGCGGTGCCCGAGCTGCGCGGGGCCATCCCGGGCCTCGACGAGCGGATGGCCGCGCTCGCCGCGCTGGGGCGCCTGAGCCGCGACCAGCTCGTGGCGCGCGCACGCTCGCTGAGCGGCGACGAGGCGCCGCAGGTGCCCATGGCCGTCTGGCGACGTCTCGGCAGCGTGGGGGACTGGCCCGCGAGCCTCGACGAGCTGGCCGTCGAGGCGGCCCTGCGTCGGCGCCTCGCGTCGCTCGCGCAGCGGCTCGGCGCCCGCGACCCGCACCCCGTGCGCTGGGTGGCGCCGGCGCTCGCGAAGGAGGGCCCGCGACGCTGGGAGGCCTGCTTCAACCGGCTGGTGCCCAAGGGCGAGCCGAGCGAGGCCGACGACGCGAAGCTCGCCAAGGCGGTGGAGCTGGGAGCCGAGCTGGAGCTCGACACGCGGCGGCTCAGCCCCGCCACGCAGTTGCGCCTGCACCTGCTCGCGCTGCGGCGCCAGCTCTTCGCGCTGCCCGACAAGGCGGACAAGAAGGCCGCGGGCGCCCTGATCGCCGCCTTCCAGCGCCAGGCCGCGGCCCTGCCCGACGTGGGCCAGCGGCCCGACGTGCTCCAGTTCTTCGGCCAGGCGCTCGACATTCTCGAGAAGGACGAGGGCCAGGCCCCCGGCAGCGGGCTCGGCCGCAGCGGCCCCGCCGTCTACCCGCACGGCGGCGGCTGGAAGGCACAGCCCTCGCCTGACGGGAAGGCCGTGACCTACACCTGGGCCAAGGGCCACAGCCTGCACTTCGCGCTCGTGGACCCCACGGGCGGCCAGGGCCGGCCCACGTACCTGTGCGCGGCCGAGGTGTCGCTCGGCCTGTTCATCGACGTCGTGGCCGCGGCGAACCAGTGGCACCAGGCGATCCGCCTGCTCAAGGAGTACGACCTGATCGCCGACCCGCGCAAGGGCCCCCGCGCGTGGGAGCTGACGCGCGACCGCAAGGCGATCCAGCCGAGCAAGGCGTGGCTCGTGCCGCTGCCCGGCGTGCGCCAGCCCTACCCTGCCGGGCTCACAGCGGGCCGGGCGGGCCGCGAGCACCCGATGCAGTACGTGTCGCCCGAGGCCGCGCTCTTCGTCGCGCGGCTGCTCGGCAGCCGTCTGCCGACCGCGGCCGAATGGCGGGCGGCGGCCGCCGGGGCCAAGGGGCAGCCTGTGAACCTGCGGGACGCGACGTGGAAGCGCCAGCAGGCCCACGTGGCCAGCCTGTGGGCCAGGGGCGGGCGGGCCGACTGGCCGGACGCCGGCATCTTCGTGCCCGAGGCCACCGACTGCGGCTTCGAGCGCGAGGCGAGCGTGGTGAGCAACGCCGACGACGGCGTGCTGTGGTTCGCGCCCGTCGCCGCGGGCAGCGGGTTCCGGCACCTGGTCGGGAACGTGGCCGAGTTCGTCTTCGAGAGCCCCGCCGCGTTCGAGGCCGCGTTCCAGGACCCCGCGGGCCTGAGCGGCGACGCCGTGGCCGCGTTCCTCGACAAGCACGGGCAGACGCTCGCGATCATCGGCGCCTCCGCCCTCTCGCCGCCCGAGCTGTGGAACGGCCGCGAGAGGGCCTTTGGCCAGGCCTACCCCGTCATGCTCGACGAGGTCCGCGACGGGCTGTCCGACGTCGGCTTCCGCCTCGCGTTCACCGCGCCCACGGAGTCGCCCGTCGCGGCGCTCAAGCGCCTCGTCCGCCAGCAGGGGTACATGATCCGGAGCCGGTAGGGCAGAGGAGCGGCGAGAGCGGATTTCCCGTCGTGCCACGCGCGCATCCGGCCCCTATACTATAGGGCGTGGGGCCCGACGGCGGGCGGAGAGCGCGGGTAGTGGCGGAACCTCTGGCGACGAAAGGGTGGGCGCGTTGGCCAAGCACGTCAGCGACCTGTCGAAGCACGTGGCGGCCACGGCGAACCGGCTGCGGCTGATCCAGATCGACTTCGCCGACGAGAGCGCGGAGACTCGTCGGGGCTACCTGAGCGAGGAGATCGAGCGCGCCCTCGACCAGGTCGTGCCCGATCAGCGTCAGGCCTTCCTGACCGAGCTGCTCAGCCGCTTCCCGACCTGGGACCGCAACGTCGAGGTCGGCCGGATCGCGGAGCAGGTGGTCAGCCGCTCGGAGTTCGACGAGCGGGAGCTCGAGGACGCCAGTTTCCTGGTCACGCGGCTGAGCGCGCTGGCTCCGTCGCTGAGCGATGCCGAGCGCCAGGCGGTGGTCGAGCGGCTGCGCGAGGCGGGCCTCGCGCCCCGCAGCGAGGGCGGGTGGCCCGAGGAGGGGGTCCAGCGGATCCGCGAGACCCTCCAGCTCGACCGCGAGACCGCTCTCGACCCCGACCGCGTGCTCGAGCTTCTGGCCATCGTGGCCGACTTTGCGGCGAGCCTCGACCAGCTCGTCTGGCGCGCCTGGCAGCGCCTCGCTCCCAAGAGCACGTTCCGCAGCACGACGCCGCTGCGCTCGATCTTCAGCCAGTTTGCCACGGGCGACCAGGGGACGCCGCGCGGGCAGGTGGTGCACGACATTCGCAAGCTGCGCCAGCTCGTGGCCGCGCTGGTGTCGGCGGCGGGCATGAGCGGGCAGTTCGCCACGCGCTACCTGGCGCGCTTCTCGCCTGGCGAGATCGAGACGCTGATCAACATGGAGGGCGGCGGGTTCTTCGTCGCCAAGGAGGTCAAGTGCTGGCGGCGGTACGCCGAGATGGCGACCGACATCAACGAGGCCGCCATCGAGCAGGAGATCCGCCAGCAGGTCGCCGAGTTCGCCGAATCGCTGATGAGAGGTCTGCGCCGCTAACCCGCAAGGAACCCGACCATGGCCAAGCTCGGACAAGTGCACTGGCACGAGGGCCTCTTCCTCCAGCCCCACCACGTCCAGCTCATGCAGCACCTGCTCGGCGAGCAGTTCGCCGACGATCGCCGGCTCGCGTGGGCCTACCCGTACGGGCTGGTCGACTACCGGCTCTCGACCGACGCGCTGGAGAACATGCTCGTGCAGTTCGACCGCCTGACGGTGGTCATGCCGAGCGGGCTCGTGGTCCGGGTGCCCGAGAATGCCGACCTGCCGGCGCTGCCGATCGCCGAGCGGTTCGAGTCGTCGAGCGCGGCGTTCACCATCAACCTCGCGGTGCCGCTGTGGCATGCGTCGCGGGCGAACACCATCGAGCGGGGGGGGCGTGCCGACGCGCGCGCCAAGCGGGTGTTCCGCGTCGCCGAGACGCAGTGGTTCGACGAGAACAGCGGCGAGAACCCCCAGCCGATCCTCCTGCGGCGGGTCAACGCGCGGCTCCTGTTCGACGAGGACGACCAGTCGGACCTCGAGATCCTGCCGCTGCTGCGCATCGGCCACGCCACGGGCGAGGACGTGGGGCTGCCGCGCCAGGACCCCACGTTCATCCCGCCGTGCCTCGTGCTCAGCGGCTCGCCCGTGCTGCGCGACCTCCTGCGGAACCTCGCCCACCAGGTGGAGGCGACGCGCGGCGAGCTGGTCAACCAGATCAACCGCGGGGGCGCCTTCTCGTGGGAGACCTGCCGCGGCATCCAGTTCGAGCAGGTGCTTCGGCTCGGGGTGATCAACCGCTTCGCCGGGCGCCTGCGCCAGGTCGTCCAGGCCCCGTCGGTCAGCCCCTTCGCCCTGTACGTGGAGTTGCGCGACCTGCTCGGCAGCCTGGCGGCTCTGCACCCCGACAACGACCAGTTCGAGGCGGCCGACTACGACCACGACAATCCGGGCGTGGTGTTCCACGAGCTGTGCGCCAAGGTCCGCCGTCTGCTGCGAGGCACCGTGGCCGCGCCGATCCTGCGGCTGCCCTTCCGCCTCGAGGGCAACGTGCTGGTGGCCGAGCTGACCGACGACCATCTCACGCGGCCCAACGAGTACTTCCTGGGGATCAAGACGAAGCAGGACCCGAGCCAGGTGGCCCGCCTGGTGGAGAACGCCGACGAGTTCAAGCTGATGGCCCGGACCCTCGCCGGCCGCGCGATCTTCGGCGTGCGTCTCGCCGAGGAGCGCTACCCGCCCTTCGGCCTGCCGTCCGAGACGGGCCTGCACTACTTCCGGCTCCTGCGGGCCGAGAGCCAGCGGATGTTGGACCGCATCAGCCAGGAGAAAGCCATGGCCATCCGGTTCCCCGGGGTGGAGACGTCGGACTACGACATCACCCTCTACATGACCGTCCCCGAAGGGGGGGAGGGCAGCCATGACCCTGCTTGAGCTGTGCGAGCCTCTGCTCCTGTACCTGTGTCGGCTGAACCGCTCGGCGCGCAAGGGCGGCGGCGCCCTGGAGTACAACCGCGTGCGCGGCGAGATCGAGGGCCACTTCAAGGAGATGAAGGCCAACGCCGACACCGAGCCCGGCCTCGTGGGCCAGTACGAGAAGGTCGAGGAGGTGCTCGTCTTCTTCGTCGACTCCGTCGTCGCCGACAGCAGCCTCCCGTTCCGCGAGCAGTGGCACAAGAACCGCCTGGCCTACCAGCGCAACGAGCTGGCCGGCGACGAGAAGTTCTGGGACCTCCTGGACGAGACGCTCCAGGACAGCAGCTCGGAGGCCACCGAGCGCCTGGCCGTCTTCTACACCTGTATCGGGCTCGGCTTCACCGGCTTCAACGCAGGGCAGCCGGAGCTGCTGCGCAAGAAGATGCTCCAGTGCTCGGCGCGGCTCCGCCAGCTCATGGACAAGGACGAGGAGAGCCGGATCTGCGCCGAGGCGTACGAGCACACCGACGGCCGCGACCTGATCGAGCCGCCCGGGGCCAAGCTGCTGGGCATCGCCATCGCGCTCGTGGGCCTCGTCATCGTGCTGTTCGTCGCCAACATCTACCTTTTCAAGGTCACCTCTGAGGATCTCGTGAACGCGCTCGACGCGATCATCCAGCGCGAGCAGGTCGAGCCCGGCGCCGCGAAGCCGCCGCCTGTCGAGCCCGGCACCGCGACGCCCGGGGAGGAGCGCCAGCCATGAGCATGCGACGACTGCTGCGATCTCCGTTGCTCTACTACCTGCGGCTGCCGATGCCGCTGCGGATCGGCATGCTGTTCTGCGCGGGCGGCGGGTCCATCTACATGCTCACCTACTTCTTCCGCGGGCGGTCGTTCTGGATCATCGCCATCGGCATGGCGGTGGTGGCCGCGCTGCTCGTGCTGTTCCGCCAGACCCTCAAGCGGCGCAAGAAGCGCAAGGCCGCGCCCATGGAGCAGGGGATCGTGGACCAGAGCGCCGCCGCGCCACAGGCCATCACCGAGGCAGGCCGCCGCGCGCGGCTCGACGACCTGCGCCGCAACTTCGAGGAGGGCATCGGCAAGTTCCGCGCCGCTGGCAAGGACCTCTACAGCCTCCCATGGTACGTCATCGTCGGCGAGCCGGGCTCGGGCAAGACCGAGGCCGTCCGGCACTCCAGCGTCGGCTTCCCGCCCGGCCTCCAGGACCCCTTCCAGGGCGCCGGCGGCACGATCAACATGAACTGGTGGTTCACGAATCACGCCGTGCTGCTCGACACTGCGGGGCGGCTGATGTTCGAGGAGGTCGAGGCTGGCGGCACGAGCGAGTGGCAGGAGTTCCTCGAGCTCCTCCACGCCCACCGGCCCAACTGTCCCGTCAACGGCCTGATGCTCGTCATCCCCGCCGACACCCTCATCACCGACACGGCCGACGCCATCAAGTCGAAGGCCGAGAAGATCGCCCACCAGCTCGACCTCATCCGCCGCACCCTCGCCGTCCGCTTCCCCGTGTTCGTCCTCATCACGAAGTGCGACCTGGTCAACGGCTTCCGCGAGTTCTTCGAGGGCGTGACCGACCCCGCTCTCCAGCACCAGATGCTCGGCTGGTCGAACCCCGCGCCGCTCGACGAGCCCTTCAACCCCGAGCTCGTGGACCAGCACCTGGCGACCGTGTGCGAGCAGCTCCGCCGCCGGCGCCTCACGCTGCTCATCGACCCCGTCCATACCGAGGACCCCGTCAACGGCCACCGGCTCGACCAGGTGGACGCTCTCTACGCCTTCCCGCTCAGCCTGTCGCGGATCGCGTCGCGGCTGCGGCTCTACCTCGAGATGGTGTTCGCCGGCGGCGCCTGGTCGGGCAAGCCGCTGTTCCTGCGAGGCATCTACTTCACCTCGGCCATGCGCGAGGGCGCCGCCCTCGACGAGGAGCTGGCCGAGGCCCTCGGCGTGCCCGTGGAGTCGCTGCCCGACGGCAGGGTGTGGGAGCGCGACCGCTCGTACTTCCTGCGCGACGTGTGCCTCGAGAAGGCCTTCAAGGAGCGGGGCCTGGTCACCCGCGCCGCCGACGCCGGCGGCCAGCACCGCCGCCGCAAGGCCATCGTCCTGGCCGCGGGCTTCCTCAGCGTCCTCATCCTCGGCCTGCTCACGTGGCTCGGCGCCCGCGCCCTCAACGCCAGCATCGGCCGCCACCGCGACTACTGGGTGGCCGCCTCGCGCGAGGGGAACTGGAAGCCCAACAAGGTGACCCCCGGGCGCGACTACTGGCGGCCCATCGTCACGCCAGAGTACATCGGCAGCCCCAACTGGGTCTACAGCGGCAACGTGACGCTCAGCGTCGGCGGCAAGGAGATGCGCATCGCCGAGTTCCACACCCTCCTGCACGAGCTCGCCGGCAGCCGCATCCGCGTGCCCTGGGTCTTCTGGCTCGCGCGGGTCGGCACCGCCGGCCTCGACAGCAAGCGCCTGAAGGCCCACCAGGCCCTCTTCGAGTCGGGCATCCTGCGCCCCGTGGTGGACGCCGCGCGCGCCAAGATGCTCGAGGACACCGACGCCTGGCCCCAGCAGGCCAACGACGCGCTCGCACAGCTCATTCTCCTCGAAGCGCCCGACGGCGAGCTGTCCGACCTCGACCCCCTCTACCAGGTCGTCCTCCTGCGCCATGGCAAGGGCAACGGCAACGGCGGCTCCACCATGCCCGTGCTACCCGGCGCGGCACCCGCCCCCGCCGCTGCGGCACCCGCCACGGTCGCCGCTGCATCCACCCGCGCCGCGCCCGCACCCACGACGGCCGCGCCCGCACCCGCGACCGCCGTCCCACCTGCCCCCGTGCCCGCGCCGCCCCCCGTGCCGCCGCGTGCGCCGGCGCGCGCCGAAGCGCCCGTCGATCAGTACCTCAAGAGCTACCTCCTGGACCGCGACGCGCTCAACGCCGTCATGGCCTGGATCTACGGCGGCGGCAAGGGCAAGTGGCCCCCCGAGGCCATGGGCATCGGCAGCGACGGCGCCCACCAGGCGATCCACGCCGGCGTCGATCGCTTCATCCGCCACTGGCGTGGGAAAGGCCAGAGCGCCAGCGTCGCCCTCGGCCAGATCGTGGACATCCGCGACCTCATCCTCAAGACCTACAAGGACACCGAGGCCCAGCTCCTGGGCCTCGACGACGAGTTCACCCCCCGCCTCGCCCGGCCCGCCGCGGCGAAGGTCGAGATCATCGGCGCGGCCGCCAAGGCCTGGGGCACGCGGCTCGCCGCCCTCCAGCAGGCCAGGACCGAGGCCGAGGCCAAGCTCGCAGCCTTCCCCGACGGCCCCCTCACGCCGAGCTTCGAGCGGCAGTCGAGCGGCATCTTCCAGGAGATCGAGGCCGCCTTCACCCACTTCCGCGAGCAGGCCGGCCTCACCGAGGCCGAGCCCGACGCCGCCGGGTCGTCGCTGCTCAAGAAGCTCAAGGGCGCGGCCAAGAAGGCCGTGGAGAAGGGAGCGAAGAAGAAGGGCATCAAGCCCGGTACCGCGAAGCCCGCCACGGCGGGCGCGCCCGGCGCCGCGAAGCCCGCGACGGGAGCCCCCCCCGAGCCCGGCGACATCGTCGATGCTCTCGGCGCCGCCGCTGCCAGGTCGCAGCGGCTCCGCGGCGCCGTGGACGACAAGCTGCTCCAGGCGCTCGACCGGATCCGCAAGATCGCGCGGCCCGACGCCGTCGCCAACGACGTGGCCCGGGTGGACACCGAGTTCCTCAACCACATCGCGGTGGAGGAGCACGTGTGGCGGCGCCTCGTCGAGCTTGGCCTCGTGCAGCCCCAGGGCGACCGCCGGACGCTCCAGCTCTACGAGTACCGCTTCCTGATGTACACCTTCGCCGACGCCGAGCGCCGCAAGCGCGACGCGGCGGGCGCGCGCGCCTCGTTCCGCGGCGCCGTCCAGCGCGTCCGCCAGAACATCGAGCTGGCGAGCAACCAGATCACCCAGCTCAAGGACCTCGATCCCAAGGCCTTCCGCTTCGAGGATGCCGCCGGCGTCTCGGTGTTCACCTGCCGGCGCCTGGCCCTGCCGCAGCGGGTCTACCTGATGCTGCACGACCTGCTCTCGAAGCGGCCCCAGCGCCAGGAGGACGTGGCGGCACACGTGGCGGCGCGCGCCGCCGCGTACGCGCCCGTCGTGAAGCCCACCATCCCGCTGACGAGCATGAGGGGCGGGCAGTTCGAGCCCCGCTGCCACCCCGACGCCACCCTCGCCATGCTCCGCGAGTGGGCCGACGCGGGAATGACACTCCAGGACCAGAAGCTCGAGGTCCTCCAGCGCGACGCCCTCATCAGCCTCTGGCAGCGCTGGGGCGGCGCCTGCGGAGCCTTCCTCACAGGCGAGTACTACCGCTACTGGACCCAGAAGGTCCCAGGCGAGCTCGAGAGCCACGGCGACGACTGGAAGAGCTTCCGCAAGACCTGGGCAGAGACCCAGCGGGTGGACGCGCGCATCTTCCTCGACCTCGGCGGGGTCGGCAAGGCCATGACCAAGGGCCTCAGCACCGACATCGAGCAGTTCCTCCCCACTGCCACCCGCGAGAACTTCAACCGCGCCCGCGCCCACGTCTCCCGGGCCATGCAGCAGCTCGAGAGCAAGGAGTACCCGACCCAGTGCAAGCTCGTGCGCTCGAACTGGTGCAAGCTCAGCGACGACGCCTTCGAGGCCCGCAACGTGCTCATCGGCCTGCCCCGCGACCAGATCTTCGAGGAGTACCTCCCCTTCCTCTACAGCGCCCCCGCCGAGTTCGCCAACAAGTACTGGACCGACCTCACCCACGAGGCACTCCGGCTCATCATCACCTGGGCCGGCCGCACGGGGCTCGAGTCGCTGGGCGTGCTCCAACGCCAGTACAGCCGCTTCCCGCTCGACGTGCCGCGCGCCGGCGAGGCGGCGCTGACGCCGAAGGAAGTGAGCCAGGCCCGCGCGCTCGTCGAGCGGCTGGTCGCCACGGCCCGCCAGCGCGGCGTGAAGACCGGCGACGACCGCAGAGGTGAGGCGGCGCGCCGCGAGGTCGAGCGCCTGCTCGACCAGCTCATCACCCTGAAGGTGGACCCCGCTGCCTGGGCGTGGCTCCAGAAGCTCAAGACCGTGCTCGACGGCCTCCCCGGCGGCGAGAAGGCCCTCAAGTGCGAGCTCTGGCTCGTCGCCAAGGACGCGCCGCGGCCCGCCGTCGGCGACCGCTGGGCCCACATCCGCATCCACCAGGGCAAGGCCGAGGTCGGCAAAGGCCCCAGCGCCCCAGGCGAGGACTACAAGCTCTGCGACGTGTGGTACCCAGGCGACCAGGTCGACCTGCGCTTCTGGCTCCACCCCCAGGACGAGATCCGCGGCCTGCCGCCGAACCGCACGCTGGCCGTCGAGGGGCCGTGGGCCGCCGTCCGGCTGCTCCACCCGGGCCAGGTCAGCGACCCGCTCTCCCGGCGATGGCAGTTCGTCCACAAGTGGCAGGTCATGGACGCCGAGGCCCGCCGCGAGAACCCGGACCCGAAGGTGCGCGACATCCTGATCACCATCGAGGACGAGCAGCGCATCCGGCGCCAGCTCAGGCTCCGCCTGACATTCGAGAAGGCACTGCCCAAGACCGACGAGTGGCCGACAAGGCCGCGCCCTTGACCCAGCCGCATGGAGGCGCCGTGGGTTCCTTCTTCGGACGAGCCCTGGGGAAGATCCGCAAGCACGAGGACGCCGCCCCGGAGGCCCACCTCGCGGCCTTCGGCAAGCACCCCGGCTGGGACGACCACATCGAGGATATCGGCCTCGACACCGACCTCCTCGTCGCCGTGCGCCGCGTCCTCTACCTCCAGGGCATCGCCGGCAACATCGACGCCGGCGCCTGGGAGACGGGCGACGAGGACGACCGCCTCCAGGGCTTCCACCACCTGTTCGTCTGGCGGGTCGGCGGCGACCTCGTGATGGGCCGCATGTGGTCGTCGCGGGACGGCAAAGGCCGCACGCGCTTCCCCATGATCGTCTGCGCCCACTGTAGCCGCCTGCCGCTGCGCTGGGCCGTCAAGGAGGTGCTGCCCCGCCTCGAGGCCATCGAGCAACGGTGCACGGCCACCAGCGACCCCGCCGACGTCCGCGCCGCCATCGCTGAGCACGACCAGGCCCTCCGCCAGAGCGCCGCCGCCGCCGAGGCCGTGGCCGCCCCCGTCTTCCCTTCGCCCCGCGCCCTCGCGCGCATCGCCGCGCGGCCCGAGATGGAGCCCGACCACCAGGGCATCCAGCGCGTCGTCTACCAGATGGAGCGCGAGATGTCCGCGTTCCACCTCCGCGCCGGCGAGGTGGGCCCCGGCACCCGCGCCATCAGCTTCCGCCCCCACCAGATGCGCCTGCCCCTGTGCGCCGACTCCCGCGTGGAGGCCATCCAGCTCTGGCTCAGCTTCCTCCCCAGCCAGCTCGAGGCGTCGGCCCCCACACTCCTCTTCGTCCGGCTCGACGAGCCCTGGCTCGACCTCATCGTCGGCGAGCCAGGGGTCCAGCAGTTCTACTGCGTCCGTGCCTCGCTCAAGGCCATTCCGTTCGCCACCGACATCCCCTACACGCTCGAAGAGGCGTTCGTCGAGCGCATCGAGCAGGACATCGAGGCCTCGCGCGCGGGCACCGTCCACGTCCCCGAGCGCCCTGCGGTCAGGCCCGAGGCCGCGCCGGCCGCGCGGCCGGCGCCGGCCCCGGCCATCGAGCCCGCCCCGCCCCCCGCGCCCCGAGCGCCGCGGCGCGGCCTCGGCGAGCAGCTCCGCAGGACATGGTGGATCTTTCTGCTCGTCGCCGCCATGGTGGGCCTCGCGCTCGCCGCGCCGGCGATCATCGAGATGCTGCGGGGCCCCAACGGCAAGGTCGGGCTCGCGCCCGGGGGCTGGGAGGGGGCCGACGCGGAGGCCTGGCGCGAGCTGTGCGTCGCCTACAACGGGTGGTTCGCCCGCTTCCTCGACGACGCGGCGGGCCGCCGCCTCGAGCGCTGGCGCCAGGACCCCGAGCTGAAGCGGCTGGTCGTCGCCAGGGTCGAGGCTGCCAGGGGCATCGTGTTCGACCCGCGGCGGATCTCGGGCAAGCAGGGCGTGCCCGTGACCGACCTCGGCGAGAACCCGCCCGACGGCGCGAGGACCCCCAAGGCCATCGCCAGGACCCGCGAGGCGCTCGACGCCGTCGAGGCCCTCGACAAAGCCATCGTCCAGTGGCCGTCGGCGGGCGACCGCGGCATCGCTGTCCTCGCCGAGCGCTACGCAGGCGAGAGGGGCTGGACCCAGCAGGCCAGGCAGCTCGGCGTCGTCGTCGAGAGCGTCAAGCCGGCGCCCGGCTTCGCCATCGCCAAGGCCATCGACAACGCCCTCGAGGTCAAGGCGCAGGCCGCCGCCATCGAGCAGCTCCTCGCGAAGACGGCCGCCCACGGCGACGGCATCCGGGCGCTCGGCGACGAGCTCGCCGACCAGCTCCGTGCCCACGTCCTCGCTGCGACCCGCGCCACCACCACGCTGAAGGCCCTGCGCGCGAAGCTGGCCGAGCTCGAGACCCTGGCAGCGGATATCGCCGCCGGCGTCAAGCCCATCCGCGCCCACCAGCGGCAGGTCCAGGCCATCGCCGGCGACGGCTTCGCCGCGCGCTTCCTCGAGTGCGCCAGGCCGCGCGCCCAGGGCCTCGCCAGCCTGCCGGCGAAGCTCAAGCTCGTCAAGGGCCTCGCCCCCGGCATCGAGGCGCGCCTCAAGGCCGTCAAGGCCCACCACGACGCCATCCTCGACCTCGGCGACAAGGCCCTCGCCGACAGACTCTGGGTCTGCGCCCTGGGCGAGACCGCCGGCGCCAGCACCCTCATGGCACTCACCGAGAAGCTCGAGTCCGTCAAGGCCGCCGCACCCAAGGTCGCCGCACTGCGCAAGGCCATCGGCCAGCACCACCAGGCCCTCATGGGACTCGGCATCGCCACCCTCGAGCGCCACGGCCAGCACATCGCGCACAGCGTGGCCGACGCCACCGACATGGCGTCGCTGCTCGACGGCCTCACGCGCTCCGCCGAGCCCATCGCACAGGCCGCACAGCGCTGGCAGCAGATCCAGAAGCTCCAGGCGGCCATCGTGGGCGCCGCCTCCGGCGACAAGATCCTCGCCGCGTTCCCCAAGTACCCGCCCGCCCGCGTCAACGCCGAGAACAACATCGCCACCCTCCCCGCCACCCTCGACGAGATCCAGACCGTCGCCCAGCAGCTCGCCGACCTCGTCGAGCGCGACTGGAAGACCGGCCGCATCGACCGCGACCGCTTCATCCGCGAGAGCGCCGTCAGCCGCACCTTCAACGGCGAGGTCACCGACCAGACCCTCCAGGACTGGCGTACCCAGGTCGTCGCCTACTACCGGCTCGACGCGGCCGCCGACCCGCGCGAGCCCAAGGACCTCTGGGACGGCGCCCTGCGCGACGTCCAGTGGCGCATCGCCTTCCTCACCGACTCCGACGACGCCGCCAAGCGCGAGAAGGGCACGCAGTGCGCCAGGCGGTACGACAAGCTCCAGGGCGACCTCGCTGCTCTGCGCAAGCTCCCCTGGATCAAGGACAACCAGGCCAGCATCAGCAAGGACGCCGGGCGGCTCCGCGAGGAGCTCACCGGTCTCCAGGGCGCGCTCAAGGGCGTGATCGAGCCGCCCGCCGCCTGGCTCGCGCGCATCCGCGCGCTCGACACGATCGCCGACTCGCACGCCGTCAACCGCGAGTGGCTCCGCCGCCGCAACGAGCTGGTCACCGACAAGGTGACCGCCAAGGCGCTCGAGGGCTTCCGCCAGGTCTACGCCAGGCTCTGGCGCAACGTCCGCACTCTCCGCCTCTTCCTGGCCGGCCTCGACGACGCCAAGGCACTGCCCCCGGGCCTGCCCGAGGCCGCCACCAAGCTCCCGCCCAGCAAGGCGCTCGAGGCCGCCGCCAGGGCCGTCGGCGCCAGGCGCGAGCAGGCCATCGGCGACGCGCTCAAGGCCGTCCCCTGGGGCGACAACAAGATCCCCGCCGCCAGCCTCGACGACTTCCGGCGCGCCAAGGGCTGGACGGACGCCTGCGCCAGCTATGCCGCCTGGCGCCGCGACGCGGCCAGGCTGCTCGCCGACTTCGCGGCCGTCGAGGCCGCCCTCGACGCGGCCTACCTCCTCGACGACAAGCCGCCCACCGCGCCCGACACCCCGGGCAAGCTGGCCGCCCGCTGGCGCGACCACAAGCTGCTCGCCGAGCTGCGCGAGCCGCTCGCGCCCATCGTCGCGCGGATCGCCGCCCTCGAGCAGATCAAGGGCCTGCCGCGCGGCGAGCTCGCCCAGCGCCTCGCGCGTCCCGGCGCGCACGAGGCCACCCTCGCCGTCTGGCTCCGCCTCGGCCTCAAGGACGACTGGCCCGGCACCCTCGCCGAGCTCCAGCTCGAGCTCGGCGCGCGCGACGCCCTCCGCGCCGTCGCCGACCAGGTCCGCGCCCGCGATGCCAGCCGCGGCAAGTGGCTCGCCGCCCGGCTCGCGAGCGAAGGCCCGCGACGCTGGGAGCGCGCCTTCAACGCCCTCGCCGCGCGAGCCGCCGGCGACGAGCTGCGCGACACCGACCTCGCCAGCGCACTCCAGCTCGTCAAGCCCTTCGGCGTGGACGTCGATCGCCTGGCGCCCGCCACCCGCCTCCGCGTTCGCCTCTACGACCTGCGCGACAAGGCCGCCGCCCTCGCCGACAAGGCCCCCAAGGACGAGGTCGTCCGCCTCATCGACGCCTTCCGCCGCGACCTCGCCCGCCTCCCCGGCGTCGCCGCGAAGCCGCAGGCCGCCGAGCTGCTCGACCAGCTCGGCGAGATCCGCAAGCAGCCCGACGCCGCCCGTCCATCCGCCGGCCTCGCGAAGGCAGGGCCCATGGCCTCCGCGCTCGCCGGCCAGTGGGCGCCGCGGGTGCTCGACGG
>CBFDBL010000047.1:0-17397 GCA_965603035.1 uncultured bacterium | reverse complement strand
CGGTACTGTATGGCATTAAATCACCTTCTCACGTCTGGCAAAATAAAGGAAAAACGATTCAAACAAGAATTATCAGAAACATATGAACGGGCTGCGAACGCTGAGCTACGAGCTGCGGAAGCAAACCAAAAAGCTGAAGAGGAAGGACTTCAAGCCGAGGGATCGCACTTGGCACGGGCCGATCGAGCAGGTCGGCGAGTGCCGCTGGCGCATCCCGCGCACGTACAAGGACGGGATGCGGGTGGACGGCCTGATCTTCGCCGACGAGACGATGATCAAGCAGGTGACGAGCGACAATGCGCCCGAGCAGGTCGCGAACGTGGCGTTCCTGCCAGGCATCAAGCGCTGGTCGATGGCGATGCCGGACATCCACTGGGGCTACGGCTTCCCCATCGGCGGGGTGGCGGCGACGGACCCCGAGGAGGGCGGCGTGGTGTCGCCCGGCGGGGTGGGCTACGACATCAACTGCGGGGTGCGTCTGGTCCGCACGCGCCTGCGCGAGGAGGCGGTGCGGAAGGGGATCGGGAAGCTGGTCGAGAGGCTGTTCGGCGCGGTGCCGTGCGGGGTGGGGAAGAGTGGCGAGATTCGCCTGTCGCGCGGAGAGGAGCGCGAGCTGGTGGCGCGCGGCTCGCGGTACATCGTCGAGCGCGGCTACGGCCGGCCCGAGGACGTCGAGCACACCGAGTCGGGCGGCTGCCTCGAGGGCGCGGACCCCGACGGGGTGTCGAACCGCGCGTACCAGCGCGGCGCGGGGCAGGTCGGCACCCTGGGCTCGGGCAACCACTTCATCGAGGTGCAGGCCGTCGACGAGGTCTACGACTCGGCTGCGGCGGGCGTCTTCGGGCTCGAGGTGGGCTCGGTGGCGGTGATGATCCACTCGGGCTCGCGCGGGTTCGGCTACCAGGTTTGCGACGAATATGTACACAGCCTGGTGCAGGCGGCGCAGCGCTACCAGATCGGCCTGCCCGACCGCCAGCTCGCCTGCGCGCCCGTCCACTCGCCCGAGGGCCGGCGCTATCTGGGCGCGATGCGCTGCGCCGCCAACTACGCCTGGGCCAACCGCCAGGCCCTCATGCACCTGGTCCGCAGGGCATTCGAGAAGTTCTTCGGCATGTCCGCCGACGAGCTCGGCATGGACCTGATTTACGACGTTGCGCATAATATCGCGAAGCTCGAACACCACACCCTCGCCGGCCGCGAAGTCACCCTGTGCGTCCACCGCAAGGGCGCGACCCGCGCCTTCCCGCCTGGCCATCCCGACGTGCCCGCCGCGTACCGCGCCATCGGCCAGCCCGTCATCATCCCAGGCGACATGGGCACCGCCTCGTACCTGCTGCTCGGCACACAGCAGGCCATGGACGAGACCTTCGGCTCGACCTGCCACGGCGCCGGCCGCGTCATGTCCCGCCGCCAGGCCACCCGCACCGCACACGGCCGCGACGTGGCCCACCGCCTCAAGCAGCGCGGCATCGCCGTCCGCGCCCCGAGCTGGAAGGGACTCGCCGAGGAACAGCCCGACGCCTACAAGGACATCGACGCCGTCGTAGACGTCGTCCGCCGCGCCGGCCTCGCGCGCAAGGTCTGCCGCCTCCGCCCGCTCGGCGTGATCAAGGGATGAGGACGCTGGGGGAGGAAACCCTTTTGGAAAAGGGCTTTCCTCCCCCACACCCCCTCCTTCCGAAAACTCCTACGTTGGGCGTCGGCGCTTGCGCCTGCTGGCGACACGGACCTCACCGACCAGGGGGCGCCCCGCCTGCCAGCAGGCGCAAGCGCCGACGCCAATGTGAAAGTTCTTGAAGGGGGGTCTGGGGGGAAACTCTCTTCCAAGAAGTTCCCCCCCAGGCTTCTCTTGCCTTTGACTCGCGTGGCGGGGGTGCGTAGAATCCCGCGGCGGAGTCGGCGATGCGCCGGCTCGCGTGACGGGAGGGCAGAAAGGAGAAGGCTCATGGCGTTGCCGCTGGCATTGCAGCTCTACTCGCTGCGCGAGGACGCGCAGGAGGACTTCATCGGGGTGCTCGGGAAGGTCGCCGCGATGGGGTATCGGGGCGTGGAGTTCGCGGGTCTGCACGGGCACGCTCCCGCGGAGATCGCGCGGGTGGTGGCGGACCTGGGGATGGCGTGCGTGTCGGCACACATGGCGCTGCCGACGGCGGAGAACGTGGCCGCGGTGGTGGACGAGGCGAAGGCGCTGGGTATCCCGTTCGTGGTGAGCGGCGGCGGCCCGCCGGACTATGCGGACGCGGCGGCGATCCAGGAGATCGCCGGGAAGTTCGCCACGGCCGCCGCGCTGCTCGAGCCGCACGGCTTGAAGTTCGGCATCCATAACCACTGGTGGGAGTTCGACCACCAGGTGGACGGCGCGTGCCCGCACGCGCTGATGATGGCGCAGGCGGGCGGTGCCTTCGCGCAGGTGGACATCTGCTGGGTCGCCTTCGGCGGCGACGATCCCGTGGCCACCCTCGCGCGCAACGCGGGGCGGGTGGACCTCGTGCACGTCAAAGACAGCTCGCTGGAGAGGACCGCCGAGGGCCGCCCGGCCACGGCGCACGTGGCCGTGGGCGAGGGGAACGTGGACGTTGCGGGCTCGCTGGCCGCCGCGGAGCAGGCGGGCTCGCAGTGGGCCATCGTGGAGCTCGATAGCTGCGCGACCGACATGGAGGAGGCGGTGCGCCAGAGCGCCGCGTTCCTGCTCGGCAACGGCCTGTGCGAGGGCACCTAGCCCTCGCGCGGCCGCCCGGAAGGCATCGCCGACGGCCGCCCAGCTCGCCGGGCGGCCGTCGCCATGGAGGGAAGCAGGCGAGGCACTTGCGAAAAGGCTTGACTCGCGGGCACGGCTTCGCTATGAAAGCGGCTGGTGGAACCGACCCACGACAGGGGGCCGCTTGCGCCGCGGCCGGCGAACGGCGCGTGGCAAGGCCCCGCCGAGCGAGGACCCGACGATGAGCGAGACCCCCAAGGGACTGCTGTACACCAAGGAGCACGAGTGGGTGCGCGTCGAGGGCGACATCGCCACGGTGGGCATCACCGACTACGCGCAGGAGACCCTCGGCGAGGTCACCTACGTCGAGTTCCCAGAGCTCGGCGCCACGGTCACCCAGGACGACGAGGCAGGGGCCGTCGAGTCCTCGAAGGCCGCCGCCAGCGTCTATGCGCCCGTCAGCGGCACGATCCTCGAAGCCAACCGCGCCCTCGAGCACGAGCCCAACCGCGTGAACGCCGACCCCTACGGCGAAGGCTGGATCTACAAGATCGAGCTCGACGACAGGACCGAGCTCGAGCCGCTCCTCTCCCCGAGGCAGTACGCCAGGCTCATCGCCCCCCAGGCAAGCAAGCCCTGACCCCACGCGACCGGCCACGGCGCCAGCCGCCCGCTCGCCCCGCCATTGCTGCTTGACTCGGTGTCCCCGCCATGGTCAACTCTTGCCGAGACGGGACCGACCCCTACTGGAGGACTGGGCCATGCGGATCGGGATACGCGACGGGCTGCTGGGGCGGCCGCTGCTGGAGAGCTTCGCGGCGGCGGCGCAGGCGGGCTTCGACGGCGTGGAGGTCTGCATCGGCGGCGACTACGCCGAGAGCCTGCTGTGGAGCGAGGGCGGCCCGGCACAGGTGAAGGCCGCGGCCGACGCCGCCGGGGTGGCCGTCTCGTCGCTGTCGCCCGGCATCTTCGCCCGACTCCACCCGCTCGCCGACGAGCCCGACCAGCGCGCCGAGGGCGAGAGGATGCTCGGCCAGACCATCGACCTGTGCGGCCCGCTCGCCACGACCGACATCCTCGTGCCCATGTTCCCCCGCGACTTCCGCGACTGGGACGACGGCCAGTGGGACACCTTCGCCAGCGGCCTGAGGCGGCTCGCCGACCGGGCCGAGTCCGCCGGCGTCTGCCTCGCACTCGAGACGACGATGGACGCCGACACCCTCGTCGCGCTGCTCGACCGCATCGGCTCGCCCGCCTGCGGCGTCTACTACGACACGGCCAACACGACCAGCTTCGGCTACGACGCGCCCGCCGAGCTGCGCCAGCTCGGCGACCGCGTGGCCATGATCCACGTCAAGGACACCGATCAGCAGCACCTCGGCGACGGCCGCGTGCCCTTCGACGACGTCAGGGCGGCCATCGCCCAGATCGGCTACGACGGCTGGCTCGTCCTCGAAACCCCGCGCGGCGACGACCCCGTCGAGTCGGCGACGCGCAACCTGGCCTTCACCCGCACCCTGTGCTGAGGACCCGACGATGCCCGACGCTCTCGCGGCCATGCCGCTCGGGCAGGTGCGCCTGCTCGGCGGCCTGTTCGAGCAGCGCTTCGCGGTCAACCGCCGCTACCTGATGAGCCTGAAGCCGGCGAACGTGCTCCAGAACCACTACGGCGAGGCCGCGCTGTGGAACCCGCGTATCCACGCCGCCGACCTGGGCGGCGCGACGGGCGAGGCGGGCCTCGGCGGCTACCACTGGGGCTGGGAGGCCCCCTCCTGCCAGCTCCGCGGCCACTTCATGGGCCACTGGCTCTCGGCCATGGCGCGGCTCGCCGCCATCACCGGCGACGCCGAGATCCAGGCGCGCGTGGACCGCGCCGTCGCCGAGCTGGCCCGTTGCCAGGAGCGCAACGGCGGCGAGTGGGTCGCCTCGATCCCCGAGAAGTACATGCACTGGATCGCCCGCGGCACCCGCGTCTGGGCGCCCCACTACACGGTCCACAAAACCCTCATGGGCCTCCTCGACGCACACGTCCACGCCGGCAACGCCCAGGCCCTCGCCGTGCTCGAGGGCATGGCCCGGTGGTTCCACCGCTGGACCGAGCCGTTCTCGCGCGAGCAGCTCGACGACGTCCTGGACGTCGAGACGGGCGGCATGCTCGAGGCCTGGGCCGACCTCTACGGCGTCACGGGCAAGCCCGAGCACCTCGACCTCGTGACCCGCTACGACCGCCCGCGCCTGTTCGAGCGCCTGCTCGCCGGCGAGGACCCGCTGACGAACATGCACGCCAACACGACGATCCCCGAGGCCCACGGCGCCGCACGCGCCTACGAGGTCACGGGCGACGAGCGCTGGCGGCGCATCGTCGAGGCCTACTGGCAGTGCGCCGTCACGCGCCGCGGCGCCTTCGCCACAGGCGGCCAGACCTGCGGCGAGGTCTGGACACCCCCCTTCGAGCTCGCCGCTCGACTCGGCGACAAGAACCAGGAACACTGCACCGTCTACAACCTGATCCGACTCGCACACACGCTCCTGCGCTGGACCGGCGAGCCCCAGTACGCCGACTACATCGAGCGCAACCTCTACAACGGCATCCTCGCCCAGCAGCACCCGCACACGGGCATGGTCGCCTACTTCCTCGGCCTCGAGGCCGGGAGCACGAAGCGGTGGGGTCACCCGACCCACGACTTCTGGTGCTGCCACGGCACGCTGGTGCAGGCCCACACCCTCTACCAGGGGCTCGCCTGGTACGAGGACGCCGACGGGCTCGTGGTCTGCGGCTACATCCCGTCGGAGCTGCGGTGGGAGCGGGACGGCACGCCGGTCACGGTGCGGATGACGCTCGACAGCGGCGGCGGGCGGTCCTACACGAAGGTCGGCGCGGCCGGCGCCGCCCATCGGCCCACGCGATGGGCCGTCGTGCTCGAGATCGAGGCCGAGCAGCCCGTCGAGTTCGGCCTCAAGCTCCGCCTGCCCTGGTGGCTCGCCGGCGACGCCACCCTGGCCGTCAACGGCGAGCACACCGCCTTCCGCTCGCGGGCGTCGAGCTTCCAGGCCGTCCGCCGCACCTGGTCGAAGGACACGGTCCGCCTCGAGCTGCCCATGGCCCTCGCCGCCTGCCCCCTGCCCGACGAGCCCGACACCGTCGCCTTCATGGAAGGCCCCGCCGTGCTCGCCGGCCTCTGCGACGAGCAACGCATGCTCTACGGCGACAAGAGCCGCCCCGCCGACATCCTGACGCCCCACAACGAGCGCGAGTGGACCGTCTTCCTCCCCACTTACCGCACGCGCCGCCAGCCCCGCGGCCTGCGCTTCAAGCCCCTCCACCAGGTCACCGACGAGCCCTACACCGTCTACTTCCCCATCCAGCCGCCCCACTAGGGACAGACTCGACTCCCTCTCCCGCCGGGAGAGGGGGTGGGGCCGGCGCCCTGCGGAGGCCAAGTGATCGCAGCGGGTCCCCTCTCCCGTCGGGAGAGGGTTAGGGTGAGGGGCGAACGAGGGCAGGCTCCCGCATCGGTGGCCCTGTGGCCTCAGGCCCCTCACCCCCGCCCTCTCCCGCTGGGAGAGGGGGTGGGGCCGGCGCCCTGCGGAGGCGAAGTGATCGCAGCGGGTCCCCTTCGGTCACCCTGGGCTACGGTCCGGACGCCCCTGGCGGGGCTACGAGCCGCGGTCCGCAAGCACAGCGCCGACTTCTGGGCAAGGCTGAGCCCACCGGGAAGAGAAAGGCGCTCCGAAGGCTGCGTGCCTCACTCGACGGCGGCGCCGCGCAGGACGAGCGGGTCGAAGCGGTAGGGCGACTCGCCGGCCGCCCAGGCCATGCCGCGCAGGAGCAGCATGCGGACGTAGGGGTCGTCGAAGGTCCAGTTGAAGTGGCCGGGCACGCAGGCGAAGACCCTGCCCTTGCCGTGGCGGGTCGTCCAGAAGAGCGGCTGGGGCGCCGTCTCCTTCGAGCCCTTCGCCTTGCTCTCGTCGCAGGTGGCCAGGATGGTGACCTTGGCCTGGTCGCCGACGGGCGGCCAGTAGGGCTCGTCGTGCAGGTGGACGACCGGGGGCAGGCCGAGACAGAAGGGGTGGTCGCGGGCGACGATGTTCATCGGGATGGGTCCGTGGCGCCAGCGGATCGTGCGGTCGTAGCCGAGGCCCGTGAGGGCAAGCGCGCGGGCGTTCGCGGGCTTCGAGAGGTCGCGGAGCGAGTAGGTGGCGGGGTGGATGACGGCGAGCCCGCGGCCGCGTGCGAGGTAGGCCTCGAGCCTGGCGACCTGCTCGTCGCCCCACGTGCGATTCGGGCCGCCCGAGCGGTAGCAGAACATGGCCAGCAGGTCGGCCGTCGCGAGCTGCTCGTCGCTCGGCCACTTCCAGGCGGTCGTGAGCTTCACCTTCGGCGCGCCGGCGCCGACCTCGTCGAGGGCGCCGCGCGGCGGGCCGTGCAGGTTCACCTGCTTGACGTCGGGCTTCGCCGCGGCCTTGCCGCCGAGCAGCAGCGCCCAGCGCCGCTGCCAGCACGGGTAGTCGTGCTGCCCCGGGCCGTGGTCCTTGACGTCGGCCCACAGCACGATGTGCAGCGGCCGCAGCTCGGCGTCGGCGGCGGGCCTCGGCGCCTTGGCGAGCGCGGCCTCGACCTCGGCACGCGGCCGCGGCTTCGGCGCCTTGGCCCCGGCATCGGCGCCCCCCGCCATCTGCACCATGGCCGCGACCCCCATCCACACGATCGCCAGTCGGCTGCGCATCGCTGGTCCCCCACCGAACATGGGTGCCACGCCCAAACTCGTTTGGGCGTGCCCCTCATCCCATTGCCTGCCCGTGCTCGCACGCCCAAACGAGTTTGAGCGTGGCACCCGTTCCTCTCTGGTCCATTCATGAGCATTCCCGCCGTGCTGTCAAGCGACGGGAGCTTGAAGACGCGGGCGGCTGGCGCGATAATCGGCGCTTCAAGAGAGGAGGCGGTGATGGCGCCCCACATGCTGGCAGTCGTGCTCGTCCTGGCAATGGGAGGCCCCGCGATGCAAGGCCCCGCGGTGACCGTCGCGCCCGAGGAGACCGATGCGCTGCTCGCCAACCCGGGGGTGGGCTGGCAAACGTTCCACCGCACCCGGGACAAGGACCCGAGCCTGCCCGCGTGGCTCCCCTCGACGGTGCACTACGCGCGCTGGGGCTGGGGCCAGCTCGAGCCGCAGCCAGGCAAGCTCGACCACGCCTTCCTCGACGGCGTGCTGGCCGAGAGCCGCGCCGCGGGGCAGACGCTGGCCTTCCGCGTGATGTGCTGCTCGACGACGCCCAAGCGCCCCTACCACCCGGCCTGGCTGAAGGGCGTCGGCGGCCGGATCCTCCAGTGCCGCCGGCGCGACGGGCCGACGGTCGAGGTCCCCGACCTCGACGACCCCGTCATCCTCAAGCGACATCTCGACTTCATCGAGCGCCTGGGCGCGCGCTACGACGGGCACCGCGACATCGACCACCTCGACCTCGGCTCGGTGGGCTGGTGGGGCGAGTGGCACATGAGCGGGACCGAGGGCGCGAAGCTGCCGAGCCTCGCGACGCGGATGAAGATCGTGAAGGCCTACTTCGCCGCGTTCCAGAGGACGCAGCTCGTCATGCTCATCGGCGGCGGCGAGTGCCTGACCTATGCGGCGAAGCAGGGCGCGGGCTGGCGGGCCGACTGCCTGGGCGACATGGGCGGCTTCTCGAAGACCTGGTGCCACATGCGCAAGGGCTACCCCTTCTGGATCGAGAAAGCCGGCGTGCAGGACGCCTGGAAGACGGCGCCGGTCGCCTGGGAGAGCTGCTGGGACATGCGGCGGTGGGTCAAGGAGGGCTGGCCGCTGCGCTTCATCTTCAACTACGCGCTCGCCGTCCACGGCTCCTGCCTCAACAACAAGTCGGCCCCGCTGCCCGAGGGCAAGGAGGTCCGCCGCGAGATCGAGCGGTTCGTCCGACGCCTCGGCTACCGCCTCGTGCTCAAGGAGCTCAAACACCCCGCGACGGTCGCGCCCGGCGGCAAGCTGACCCTTGCGATGAAGTGGCAGAACGTCGGCTCGGCCCCCTGCTACAGGCCCTACCGCCTGGCGTACCGCCTCGCCTGCGGCGACGACGTGAGGACCGTCGTCGGCACCGTGACCGTGGAGGAATGGATGCCGGGGACCGTCGAGCTGTTCACGAAGGACTTCTTTGCCGGGGAGTGGGAGCTGCCGCGCGGGCCGGTGGCCGAGGTGGCGGACACGATCGACCTGCCGCGCGACCTGCCGGCGGGCCGCTGGCGTCTGTCGCTGGCGGTCGTCGGGGTGGAGACTGCGGAGCCCGCGATCCGGCTCGGCATCGCGGGGCGGGCGAAGGACGGCTGGTATCCGCTCAGTGAGCTTCACGTTGCCAAGTGAGGGTACAGAGCCTGTGAGCACTCCGTGTCGGGCCTGCTGGAGATGGAGCACCGCCGCGTTCCTCGCGCTCGGCCTCGGCGCCGCGTGGGCGACCGGGCCGTCGAACACGGCGGTGGTGGTCAACGCCGATAGCTGGGCGTCGCTGGCCGTGGCCAACGAGTTCATCCGGCTGCGCGGGATCCCCGAGGGGAACGTCGTCTACCTCGAGAAGCTGCCGAGCTTCGAGCGGATGGACGTCGACACGTTCCGCGAGCGCATCCTCTGGCCGGTGCTCGAGACGCTGGACAGGCGCAAGCTGACCCGCCAGATCGACTGCATCGCCTACTCGGCCGACTTCCCCCACGCCATCGACGCGCGCAAGGACCTGCGCGGCCGCAAGCTCCCCAGGATGTTCACCCCCGTCTGCGCCATCAACGGCCTCACCTACCTCTATCGGCTGACCATCGCCAGGGACCCCAACTACCTCCAGCTCCACATCAACCGCTACACGCGGCGGCTCGTCGGCACGGCGCCCATCCAGCCGCTCGGCCGGGCCGACGCCCAGCGCTACGCCGAGGCCATGAAGCGCATCGAGGAGAAGAAGTGGGCCGAGGCCGAAACCGCCATCGCCGACCTCGCCAAAGCTCGGCCCGGCAACTTCCACATGCTCTACAACCTCGCCTGCTGCCGCGCACATCTCGGCAAGCCCGACGAGGCCCTCGCCACCCTCCGCCAGGCCGTGGACGCAGGCTGGATGAACCACCGCCACGCCGCCGCCGACAAGGACTTTGCGGCCATCCGCAGCCGCAAGGAGTTCGCCGCGCTGCTCGAGGCGATGAGGAGCAAGCTCTTCGACGTCCAGCCCACCGCCGCCTTCCGCGGCACCCACGACTGGGACGCGAGCGGCAACCGCTCGGCCGGCGGCGGGCAGCGCTACCTGCTGAGCACGGTGCTGGCGGTCACCAGCGGGCGGGGCAACTCGGTGGCCGAGGCGCTCGCCTGCCTGCGCCGCGCCGCCCTGGCCGACGCCACGAAGCCCAAGGGCACCATCTACCTCGCCAAGAACGGCAACGTCCGCTCGACCACCCGCGACTGGGCCTTCCCCTCCACGGTCGCCAAGCTCGAGGAGATGGGCATCCGGGCCGAGATCGTCCAGGGCGTCCTGCCCCAGAAGAAGGCCGACGTGGCGGGCGCCGTCCTCGGCGCGGCCGGCTTCAGTTGGCCGAAGTCCGCCAGCACCATCCTGCCCGGCGCCATCGTCGAGCACCTGACGAGTTGCGGCGGCATGATGGGCGAGCGCGCGGGGCAGACCCCGCTCACCGAGCTCATCCGCCACGGCGCCGCCGCCGCCAGCGGCACCGTCACCGAGCCGCTCGCCATCCAGAACAAGTTCCCCTTCCCCTTCATCCACGTCCACTACGCCGCCGGCTCCACCCTCGCCGAGGCCTTCTACCAGTCCGTCTACAGCCCCTACCAGCTCCTGATCGTCGGCGACCCGCTGTGCCGGCCCTGGGCCACGATCCCAAAGGTCGAGGTCGCGGGCGTCGAGCCCGGCGCGACCGTGAAGGGCACGCTGACGCTGAAGCCCGCCTCCAACGTTGCGGCGCGGCGCTTCGAGCTGCTCGCCGACGGCCGCCGCGTCGCGGCCTGCAAGCCGGGCGAGGCGCTCGCGCTCGACACGGCAACCCTGGCCGACGGCCACCACGCGCTGCGAGTCGTCGCCGTCGCGGCCAACGCCGCCGAGTCCCAGGGCAGCCGCGTCGTGCCCGTCGTCGTCAGCAACCACGGCCGCAAGCTCGTGCTCATCGCGCCCAGGGAGACGACGGTCCCCTGGGACCGCCCGCTGACCCTCGGCGCGCGCCTCGTCGGAGCCGCCGAGATCCTCCTCTACCACAACGCACGGCCCATCGGCACCCTCGTCGGCGAGCAGGGACAGCTCGAGCTCGACCCCCGCCGTCTCGGCCAGGGACGCGTCCGCATCCACGCCGTCGCCACCCTCCGCGACGACCCCAAGGCCAGGGTGCGCAGCCGCACCCTCGTGCTCGACGTCGTCCCGCCCAAGCCACTGCCCGACGGCGAGCCCGAGGGCAAGCTCGCCGGCGGCCTGGCGCTCGTCGTCGAGGGCGGGAAGCCCATTGTCATCGAGGACACCTACGCCGGCGACTGGCTCGCCAAGCACGTCCAGGGCGGCCAGAGCTTCGTGCTCACAGGCTGGTTCGACGTGCCGGTGGCCGCGGTCTACCAGTTCCAGCTCAACGGCAACGTCGCGGTCGAGCTCGCGGTGGACGGCCACGTGCTCGAGCAGCCCGAGGGCGCCGGCTGGAAGTTCCTGCCCGTCCACCTGGCCAAGGGCAGCCACCTGCTGCGCGTCACGGGCAAGGCCACGGGCCGCCCGCGGCTCGACCTCCGCTTCGGCGGCCCCGGCACCCGCCGCCTCTCGGGCAAGCGCTTCCGCCACGTTCAAGGAACCTGACGATGAGCGCGGGCTCCTCACCGCCCATCCGCGACGCCAACCGCGAGACCGAGGCCTGGGTGGTGGCGCCGTGCCGTGGAGAACAGGAGCGTAAGCGCCGAAGGGGCAAGGGATTGCGCAGTTGTACAACTGCGCCATGCCCGGTCTGCCCCGCCCCAGCCCCGTCGCGTGTCCGACGACAGAAGGAGTGCCGATGACCCCGAAGAACGGTGGCTTCGCAATACTCGTGCTGGCCTTGTCCGTCGCCGCGTGCGCGCCCGTCAAGGAGATCGCAGTGGCCGGTGAGCCGAACACGCTCTACGTGGCGCCCGGCGGCTCGGACCAGAGCCCAGGGACGCGGGCGAAGCCCTTCGCGACCCTCGAGCGCGCAAGGGACGCGATCCGCGAGATGAGGGCGCTGGACGCCGCGCCCGTCGGCGGCCTGGCGGTCGAGCTCGCCGCGGGCGTCTACGAGCGCGCGAAGGCCTTCGAGCTGAGCGAGAAGGACTCGGGCACGCGAACCTGTCCCGTCGTCTATCGCGCGCAGAAGGGGGCGGAGGTGCGCCTCGTCGGCGGCCGGGCCGTGACAGGCTGGACGCCAGTGACCGACGAGGGCGTGCTCGAGAAGCTCGACCCCGCGGCGAAGGGCAAAGTGGTCCAGGCGGACCTCAAGGCGCTGGGCATCACCGACTACGGCGGGGTCAAAGGCGGCGGCATCGAGCTGTTCTTCAACGACGTGCCGATGACCCTCGCGCGATACCCCAACGAGGGCTTCCTCCGCATCACCGGCCTCGTCGAGCCGGGGACGGTGAACGTGCGCGGGACGAAGGGCTCGAAGACGGGGAAGTTCATGTACGAGGGCGACCGCCCGGCCCGCTGGGCCGGCGAGCGGGACGCGTGGGTGCACGGCTACTGGTTCTGGGACTGGAGCGACCAGCGGCACCCCGTCGAGAGCATCGACGCGGCGAAGAAGCTGCTCGCCGTCAAGCCGCCCTACCACGGCTACGGCTACCGCGTCGGCCACTGGTTCTACGGCTTCAACCTGCTGTGCGAGATCGACGAGCCGGGCGAATGGTACCTCGATCGCGAGACGGGCGTCCTCTACTTCTGGCCGCCCTCCGACGTCGGGAAGGGCCGCGCCGTCGTCTCGGTCGTCCCGACGCTCGTGACGCTGAAGGACGTCTCCCACGTGACCCTCCAGGGCTTCACCCTCGAGGCCTGTCGCGGCACGGCGGTCTCGCTGAGCGGCGGGACCCACAGCCACGTCGTCGGCTGCCGCATCTGGAACCTCGGCGGCTATGCCGTCCGCATTGGCGGCGCGACCGACGGCGGGGTCTACGGCTGCGACATCACCGCCACGGGCGACGGCGGCATCAGCCTCAGCGGCGGCGACCGCAAGACCCTCACGCCCGCTCGCCTCTACGCCGAGAACAACCACATCCACCACTACGGGCGCTGGAACCGCATGTACAAGGCCGCCATCCACCTCGGTGGCGTCGGCAACCGCGCCTCGCACAACCTCATCCACAACGCCCCACACATGGCCATCGGCTTCGGCGGCAACGACCACGTCATCGAGCTCAACGAGATCCACAGCGTCTGCCACGAGAGCAACGACGCCGGCGCACTTTACGCCGGCCGCAACTGGACCATGCGCGGCACCGTCGTCCGCCACAACTTCCTCCACCACATCTCAGGGTTCCGCGGCCGCGGCTGCGTCGGCGTCTACCTCGACGACATGTTCTGCGGCACCCGCATCGTCGGCAACGTCTTCTACAAGGTCACCCGCGCGGCCTTCATCGGCGGAGGACGCGACTGCACGGTCGAGAACAACCTGTTCGTGGACTGCCGACCGGCCCTCCACATCGACGCCCGCGCGCTCGGGTGGGCTCGCTACCACACCGAGCGATGGGTCAAGGAGGGACGCGACAAGGGCATCCACCTCGGCATCCCCTTCGCCAAGCCGCCCTACAGCACCCGCTACCCCGAGCTGCTCACGATCCTCGACGACGAGCCCTTCGCACCCAAGGGCAACCTCGTCGCTCGCAACGTCTCCTGGCTCGGCCGCTGGGACGGCGTCCACGGCGCTGCCCGGCCCTTCGTCACCTTCACCGACAACATGGTCGACCAGGACCCCAAGTTCGCCGACACCCCGCCCCGCAGCTTCCAGCTCCGCAAGGACTCGCCCGCGTGGAAGCTCGGCTTCAAGCCGATCCCCGTCAACCGCATCGGCCTCTACCGCGACCCGCGCCGCGCCTCGTGGCCCGTCAGCCACGCCGTCCGCTCCATGCCCGAGCCGCCGAAGCCCAAGCCGCCAGCCCCCAGGAAAGGCCCGACGCCCGTCTTCAAGGTCGCGCGCCGGGCGAAGCCGATCGCGCTCGACGGCGCCCTCGGCAAGGGCGAGTGGCCCGGGCCGAAGATGCTCCTGGCGCAGGCCGTCACCGGCCACAAGGCCAAGCCGACCAGCACCGCCTGGCTCGCCTGGGACGACGAGCACCTCTACGTCGCACTCGACAACGCCGTGGACCCGAAGAGGCCGCTGCCGACGACCCACGTGTGGGGCCGCGACGACGCCTGCGAGATCGCCCTGCGCAACCCCGCCGCCGGCAAGGCCGCGCCCATCCTCGTCCTGCGCGGCTTCCCCAACGGCCACGCCGAGAGCAGCACCGAGGCCGGCGCCCCGGCCACCGTCGCGGCGAAGGCGGGCAAGGGCATGCAGTTCGCCGCGAAGGCCCTCGGCAAGAGCCGCTGGACCGCCGAGTACCGCATCGCCTGGGCCGCGCTCGGCATCGACCCGCGCAAGCACCGACGGCTCCTGTGCAGCCTCACCGTCCGCAAGGCCGCGGGCAACCTCTGGCTCATGTGGGAGGGCACCCGCGGCCACTCGTGGCGGGTCGACCGCGCGGGCATCCTCGAGCTGGCCCCGTAGGACGCGACCGATGGCCGATAGGACCGACGCCCTCTGGCAGCCCGACATGCTCGAGCGCTACCCGATGGACTCGAACGCCATGGTCCACGGGCTCGACGCCGAGCGCCTCGACCTGCTGCTGGCCTACGTCGAGGAGGCGACGATGAGCGACCGCCTCGCGACCCTGGTCGCCGAGGTGAGCCGACGCTACCCGAGCTACCTGCGGGTCAAGGAGCTCTTCGAGACGGTCGAGGCCTATCGCCGCATCGGCCAGCACGTCTACGAGCAGTGGAAGGCGGGCCGCGTCGAGCGGGTCTACGAGATGTGCGCGGGGCACGGCCTGCTCGGCATCCTGCTCGCCTGCCGCTTCCCGAAGCTCGCGGTCCTCTGCGTCGACGCCGAGCATCGGCCGGCCTTCGACCACACCGTCGAGATCGCCGGGGAGCTGAACGTCGAGCTGGGGAACATCGCCTACGTCGAGAGCGACGTCGCCGACGTGCCGATCGAGCCCCGCGGCTACGTCATCATCATCCACGGCTGCAACGAGGTCACCCAGGTCGCGCTCGCGCGCGCGGTCGCGGCGGGCGCCTGCTTCGCGGCCATGCCCTGCTGCATCCGCGACGGCATCTACCTGCGCAAGATCAAGCACGCCGACGACCGCCAGCGCTACGCGGCCATGGTCGGCGTCATCGCAGGCCAGTTCGGCGCCGACAAGATCACGGCCATCGACGAGCGCATCACCAACCGCCACCTCATCGTCCTGGGCGCAGGGCGGTGACGAGGGACGAGGGGCGAGTGGAAGAGAAGCAGAATGGGCGATCGGGCGGGATTGACAACTTGGGCGGAAGCGAGTACGGTTTCGCCATAGCGATGGTCCGATGGTACTGCGGCGAGGGTGACACGTGCTGGAGCTCTTCGACGAGCTAAGAACACTGCTCGGCGAGCTCGCGGACCGCAAGGTGGACTACGCCCTCTGCGGGGGGCTGGCGATGGCTGTCTACGGCACGCCGCGGGCGACGGTGGACATCGATCTGCTGGTCCCGCACGAGGCGTTGGAACAGGCCATGGGCGCGGCGCGGCAGCGGGGCTACACGATCGAGGCGGCCCCGATGATCTTTGCCGACGGCGCCATCCGCATTCGCCGTCTCACCAAGATCGACCCCGAGTCGAAAGACGTGTTGACCCTCGACCTCTTGGTCCTGACTCCTCGGATCGCCGACGTGTGGGCGAGCCGGCGGCAGGTCGAGTGGGAAGGCGGCACGCTGTGGGTCGTGTCGCGGGAGGGACTCGTCGCCCTGAAACGGCTGCGCTCCAGCGGCCAGGACCTCGATGATATCCAACGGCTCACGGAGGACGCCGATGCGTGTTGACATGTCCCCTGAGGCCGTGACGGGCCGCCTGCGCCGGTGCTCCCAGTTGCGGCGCCTGTGCCTGTCCCTTGCGAAGGCCAGGCCGGTTCCTCCTACGGCCACCCCGGACCCGGACGCGCGCTCCGACAACGCGGGGGCCTCTGAACGGTCGGACGAACGCCAGGGGTCTTGAGCGGCCTGGCCAGCGCTCCCGTTGCGCCCCGCCTCCTGGGAGGGCGTCAAGTCCTCGGTGTGGAGCTGAGCGCGTGCTTCCCCACCATCCCATCCCGTGGCTGATGAGGCAGGGAGGCCTGGCCGCTCTGAGGGACCCGCGATGACGGCTGCGCAGAACCTGCGCGCGCTGCTCGAGGGCGGACGGCCCGACGGCCTGCCCTGGAGCCTCAACGTCGGCACGTTCGGCGGCTTCACCGAGCCAGTCCTGCGGCGGTTCCGCGCGGAGACGGGTGCGGAGGACCCCGACGAGCACTTCGATTGCGCCTGGCGCGTCTGCTCGCTGACGGCGCGGTTCGGCGGCGCGGACCCTACGGCGCTGCACGAGGCGGTGCGGCCGGGCACGACGTTCGATGAGTGGGGCATCGGCCACTGGGCGGGCGGCGCCGAGGAGACGCCCGACCGGATGCTGGCGCCCTTGACCGAGACCGTGGCCGACGTCGAGGCCCTGCCCTCGCCCGTCGTCGAGCCGCTCGCCGAGCCCGAGCGCATCGCGGACTTCCATCGCCGCGGCTACCCCGTCTTCGGCTACGCCGGCAGCGTCTACGAGTGGTCGTGGTGGCTGCGGGGGATGGATCGGTTCCTGATGGACCTGGTGCTCGAGCCGGCGGTGGCGGAGGCGGTGGTGCGGAAGGTGGCGGGGCACACGCGGCGGCTGGCGCTCGCGACGGCGGCGGCGGGCATCGACGTGCTGTGCTTCTACGACGACGCCGGGATGCAGACGGGCCTCCAGGTCTCGCCCGCGCTCTGGCGTCGCTTCATCAAGCCCGCGTGGGCCGGCATCCTGGACGCCGTCCGCCGCGAGCACCCCGGGGCAAAGACCTTCCTGCACAGTTGCGGCGACGTCCGCGCCATCCTGCCCGACATGGTCGAGCTCGGCTTCGACATCCTGCATCCGCTCCAGCCCGAGTGCATGGACTTCGCGGAGGTCCATCGCGAGCTCGGCCGCGACGTCGTGCTCTGCGCCACGGTCAGCGCCCAGCGCACGCTGCCCTTCGGCACCCCCGACGACGTGCGCGCCGAGGTGCGCCGGCTCAAGGCCCTCTGCGGCGACGCCCGCCGCGGCATCCTCTGCCCGTCGAACCGCATCCAGCCCGAGACCCCCTGGGCCAACATCCTCGCCTTCATTGAGGAGGCCCGCGCGTGAGCTCGAATCAGGTGCTCTTCACCGCCGAGCAGATCGCCAAGCGGGTCGCCGAGCTGGGCGAGGCGGTCCGCCGGGACTACGCGGGCGAGCCGCTCACCGTCATCGCCATCCTGCACGGCTCGATCGGGTTCGTGGCCGACCTGTGCGAGCACCTCGACGACAACCTGGTGGTCGAGATGATCCAGGCATCGAGCTACGGCGACGGCACGGAGTCGGGCGGGAGCGTGACGATCTGCCGCTACGTGCAGCTCGAGGCCGCGGG
>CBFDBL010000046.1:0-17482 GCA_965603035.1 uncultured bacterium | reverse complement strand
CGACTGGCGGTGGGACGAGCGGTCCATGCACTTCCACGCGGCCTGGCGCCACGAGCATCCCGTCCCGACGCGGCCCTTCAGCGACTGGAACTACGTGGAGGTGAAGGGCCGGGGGGTCTACGTCGGCGACACCCTCGCCGTGATGAACCCCGTGCCCATCTGGTGGGGCGAGGGCGACGAGAAGATCTGGGTGGACGGCGAGCCGTTCCCCTCGCACTTCGGCACGGGCACCGAGGACTACTACGGCTACGCCTACGGGCACCCGGCGTTCTTCGAGGCGCCCTTCCACGCCCAGCCCAACGTCGATGGCCCCGGCAAGCAGGGCCACACCACCGTCACGCGGACCCGCGGCCTCGACGCCATTCCCTTCGGCGAATCGCTCCGCGTGGACATGGAGGTCTGGCACTGGCGGGACGTCGAGATGGCCTATGCCGCCGCGGCCTACTGGTACGCCCGGCCCGGCGCGACCTGCAACCGCGCGCCCGAGCCCCACGAGGCCACGCGCCCCATCCCCGGGCCGCCGCCGCCCAAGCGCGTCGAGGGCGCGCTCGAGGGCGAGGAGTTCGAGGTCATCGACAAGACCGGCGGGGTGACCGAGATCCAGCGCAACCCCACCCACGGCTGGAGCGGCAACGCACATCTCTGGTGGCGCGACGCCAAGCCCGGCGACACGCTCACCCTGGCACTCCCGGTGGCGAAGGCTGGGCGCTACAAGATCGTCGTCCGTCTCACCCGGTCCTACGACTACGGCATCGTCCAGTTCGCCCTCGACGGCGAGAAGCTCGGCGAGCCGCTCGACCTCTACAGCCCAAAGCCCGTGTCGAGCGACCCCATCGCGCTCGGCACGCGCGAGCTGGCCGCCGGCCAGCACAAGCTCACCCTCGAGATCGCCGGCACCCACCCCAAGAGCAAGCCCCGCCACATGGCCGGCCTCGACTACCTCAAGCTCGAGCCCGCGCCGTGAGCGCCCAGCCCTGCGAGCAGCGGGAGACACCCGTGCGGCCTACGCCCGATGACGGCACCCTCGACCCGCGCGTGCGACGCCTGGTGCTGCCGACACACATCGTGTGGACGGCCGGCGCCGTCGCCGAGCCCGAGCATCTGCTGAGCGACGGCGACGCCTGCTGCACGATGCAGGCGGCAGGGGAGGGCGCCGTCGCCTCCGTGCTGCTCGACTTCGGCCGCGAGCTCCACGGCGGCGTGCGCCTCGACTCGCCCCAGGCGCCCAAGCGACCGCCGGCGCGCGTCCGCCTCCGCTTCGGCGAGTCCGTCAGCGAGGCCATGGGCGAGCCCAATCAGGACCACGCCATCCACGACCTCGAGGCCCTCGTCCCCTGGTACGGACACGTCGAGCTCGGGACCACCGGCTTCCGCTTCGTCCGCATCGATCTGCTCGCGGCCGAGGCGCCGCTCGTGCTGCGTGCGGCGCGCGCGGTATTCGTCTATCGCGACCTGCCGCGCCGCGGCTCCTTCGAGTGCAGCGACGAGCGGCTCAACCGCATCTGGGACGTCGGCGCCCACACCGTGCACCTGTGCATGCAGGACCTCGTGTGGGACGGCGTCAAGCGCGACCGCCTGCCCTGGATCGGCGACCTGCACCCCGAGCAGCGGGTCATCAGCACCGTCTTCGGCGACGCCGAGGTCGTGCGCGCCACCCTCGACCGCGTGCGCGACCACACGCCGCTGCCGGGCTGGATGAACGGCATCTCGTCGTACTCGCTGTGGTGGATCCTCTGCCAGCGCGACTGGCACAGGTACCACGGGAACGCGGCGTACCTGGGCGAGCAGCGCGGCTACCTGCTCGGCCTGCTCGACCAGGTGGCGGGCAGCGTGGACGCGGCGGGGCAGGAGCACCTCGACGGCTGGCGGTTCCTCGAGTGGCCGACCAGTCAGGACGCGACGGCGATCGACGCGGGCCTCCAGGCCTTGACGGCCCTCGCTCTGGTGGCGGGCAGCGAGCTTTGTCGCGTGCTCGGCGAGGCCGAGGCGGCGGAGCGCGCCGCAGCGGCCGCCCGTCGCGCCGCGGCCTGCCGCCGCGCGCCAGCAAGCAGGCCAACGCGCTCGCCGTCCTCGCCGCCATGGCAGACCCCGAGCAGACGAACCGCGAGGCGCTCGCCCGCGACCCCCATCGCGGCCTCTCGACCTTCTACGGCTACTACGTGCTCGAGGCCCGCGCCAGGGCGGGCGACCACGCCGGCTGCCTCGACCTCATCCGCGCCTACTGGGGCGGCATGGTCGACCTCGGGGCCACGAGCTTCTGGGAGGGCTTCGACGTCGACTGGCTCGCGGGCGCGGCCCGCATCGACGAGCTCGTGCCCGAGGGCAGGCACGACGTCCACGCCGAGTACGGCGACGACTGCTACACCGGCCTGCGCCACAGCCTCTGCCACGGCTGGGCCGCCGGCCCGACGGCGTGGCTCTCCGAGCACGTGCTCGGCCTCTCGCCCGCTGCACCGGGGTTCGCGCGGCTGCGGGTCGCGCCGCACCTGGCCGGCCTGGCCTGGGCGCGCGGCACCCTGCCCACGCCGCACGGCGTCGTCGAGGTCCGCCACGAGCGCCGCGACGACGGCACCGTGGCGACCCGCCTCGACGCGCCCCCTGGCATCGCCCTCGCAGGCGGCTGACGCCGCGGCCCCGCGCGGCGGGGGTGAGGCCACGCGGCGCGGGGACCAGCGGGCCGCCAGCGCCACACTCTCCCGCGGCACATCCTTGTCGTATCCCCCTTGCATTCCTAGTGTTACGACCACGCCCTGCCGCCATGGCGGCCCCGGCGTCCCGTTTGGCACGCCAGTTGCTCCGTGGGTGGGCGACAGGTCGAGCAGTGGACCGGGGAGGCCGGAGGGTCGAGGCCATGGTGAGCGGTCACACAGGCGCGGCGGGGGCCGCGCATCGGATGGGCCGGCTGGGCGCGGCGCTGTGCTGCCTGGCGCTGGCCGCCGCGGCGGCGCAGGCGGGGAGCGACTCGCGCCTGCGCTTCAGCCGGGGCGAGCACGCGCCCTACGAGGTCACCACCCCGCACTTCGAGCTCCAGTTCTCGGTCCCGCCCGCCATTGGGCGCAAGTACGCCGTGCTGTGCGAGCGGGCGTACAACAACTTCCGCAAGAAGTTCCACGTCGCCGACGCCGACGCGGTGTGGGAGGGGAAGTGCCGGGTGAAGCTGTTCGCGAAGCGTGACGAGTTCGTCGCCTTCGCCAAGGCGGTCCACAACAGCCCGAAGGCGGCCGAGTCGGGCGGCTACGCGCGCATCGCCAAGCGCGACCCCGGCATCGTCCTCTACCTCAAGGGCACCGACCACGCGCGGCTCCAGGAGGTGCTGGTGCACGAGATGACCCACGTGTTCCTCCAGCTCTTCCACAAGGACGCCAAGATCGAGACGTGGCTCCACGAGGGCTTCGCGCAGTACTTCGAGTTCCGCGTCAACCCGCCGAAGTCGCGCCTGGCGGCCTCGCGGCAGCGGGCCAAGGCGCTCGTCAAGGGCGGCAAGGCGAAGCCGCTGCGCGAGTTCTGGCAGGCCGACTTCCCCGCCACCGACATCGACTCCTACGCGCAGGCCTGGAGCCTCATCGACTTCATGGTCTCCAAGGGCTCCGCCAGGCGCACCGGCCAGTTCGTCCTCAAGATCAAGGACGGCGAGAGCCAGGAGGCCGCGCTCCTGGCCACCTTCGGCTGCCCCCTCGACAAGTTCGAGCGCCTGTGGCAGCGCTACGTCCGCACGGCGTACTGAGCGCGCGCCTGTCCTCACTCCCCAATCGCCCCCTGCCGCCAATGCAAAGGTCCTTGGAAGGGGGTCTGGCTATTGGGAGAAGCCGTTCTCCTCAAGAAAGGTCCCCCCAGCTCCTCTCTTGACTTCGCTGAAGTGTTACGGCACCTCCTCTATTGACTTCTGCATCAGCCATGCAAGGCCCGGGTGGCGCCAGGCCTTGCGGGCCAGGCGCGCACGTCGTTGGACGCGGCCAGTGTGGACTGCGATTCCCCGAGGCCCTCGGCTCACTGACGGCGCAGCCGTCTCGCGAGGTGACGGTCCCAGAGCACCCTGCCGAGGCTGGTGACAGGGGGCTGTCACTTGCTCTCGTGCCCGTCCGGGCCGCGGCTGCGCTCGCCGGTGGCTCCCGTCGCCTTCTGCGAAGGCCATGCGGGCTGTCGGTCGCAAGGGGTGCGGCGGGGCAAGCGGCGAAGACGCCGCCCTCGCCTGCGTGCGAGGACGCGCTGCGGCTCGGTCAGAGTCGAAAGGAACCGACATGGGCGTGTGGCTTGCGGACGGGACACCGACATGCTGATTCCTCAGCGCTCCTGCTGAGCCGCCGCGCGCGAAGCGCCAGAGGCGAAGGCGGCGTCTTCGCCGCTTGCGAGTCGGCCTGAGCGGACCGCCGGAGCCGGAGCATCGCCTTCGTAGAACGCGGGCAGGAGCGTCCCGCGACGGCACGCGGCCGCTGGGAGAACGTGGCCCAGAGGAATGCTGCCCCCGTCAAGAGCCTCGGGGCTGACTGCCGCAGACCCCTGGCGTCATCGCCCCCGGCGCCTGCGGGCCACGGAAGGCGGGCCTCGGGACAGGTGGGGGCCTCTTGCGTTGGGTATGCAGAGGTCAATAACCCCAACGGAGGCATACCCAGACGGAATCGCAGACTTCTCTTGACGGCATCGCGACGCAGGCGCTTCGCCGCTTCGCGCGCCTCTGCCTGCCAGAGGAAGACATCGGCGAGGACTACGAGGACGAGCAAACCACAAACCCTAACATCGCGGGATCAGACTTCCCGCCGGGCGGCTGCTTGTCGCTGGGGCGCGACGGGGCTATAATGCCGCCACTGAAGCCGCTGGGGCGAATGGAGCGCTCGACCGCGCCCAGGGTGCTGGCCGGTATCGCTCGGGACCATCCCGCGCTGTGGCGGCTGATGCAAGCGGAGATCGAGCGGCTCGCGAGCGACGAGTCGGAGCCGCTCCACGGCAAGGCGCGCTTTGTGTCGGACGCTCTGGCCGGTGCCCGAGCGGCGAGCTCGACGGCCGCCCACCGGGCCTCGTCGGGCCCATGACGGTGTACCGCCCCCGTCGGCGCGGCGCGCGCCTGGGGGCTGATGATGGAGGAGGCGATGCCAGACAGCCCATGCGATGAAGGCACATGGCGGCGGCGCCTGTGGGCGGCGTGGCGGGGGCGGGTGCGGCCCGTGTGGATGCGGTGGCGGTGGCTGGTGGTCGTGGCGCTGGCCGCGGTGGCGTTCGCGCTCGGCCTGGTGGGGCATCGGCGCGTGGCGTCGGCGCGTGGCGAAGGGTGGGCGCTCACCGACTGCGCGTTCTTCACGCTGCGGCTCTTCTTCCTGAAGGCGCGGGTCGTGGGCGGTCAGTCGTGGGAGCTGGAGGCGGCGCGGTGGCTGGCGCCGGCGGTGGCGGCCTACGCGGCGTGGGCGGGTCTGGCGGTGCTGTTCCGGCGGCAGTTCGACCGGGTGCGGCTGCGGTTGGGTCGCGGGCACGTGGTGGTGTGCGGGCTGGGTCGGATGGGGATGCAGCTCGTGGGCGACTTGCTGGCGCACGGGGATCGGGTGGTGGCGATCGAGCGGGACTCGGGGAACGACTCGGTGCGGCGTGCGGAGGAGCAGGGCGCGATCGTGCTGGTGGGCCGCGCGAGCGACCCGGCGCTGCTGCGTCGTGCCGGTGTGGGCCGCGCGCGCAGCGTGGTCGCGATCTGCGGGAGCGACGGGGCCAACGTCGAGGTCGCGGTCGGGGTCTACGGGATCGTGCGCGCGGGCGCGGCGGCGGGCGCGCGGCCCGTGCGGTGCCTCGTCCACGTGGTGGACCTGCGGCTGTGCGCGCTCTTCCGCCGCCACCGCATCTTCACCGAGGCTGGGGATCGGCTCGAGGCGCGGATCGTCAACCCCTACGAGACGAGCGCGCGCCTGCTGCTCCAGACCCACGCGCTCGAGCAGGAGGCCGCGGGCGCCGACGAGCGCCGCCAGGTGCACCTGGTCGTCGTGGGCTTCGGCCAGATGGGCGAGAGCGTGGCGCTCCAGGCCGCGCGGATCGGCCACTTCGCCAGCGGCCGCCCCCTGCGGCTCACCGTGGTGGACCAGGCGGCCGAGGAGCGCGAGCGGGCCTTCCGACGCCGCTATCCGCAGCTCGGCCGCGCGTGCGACGCGGCGTTCGTCACGGGCGACTACGACGGTGCCGAGATCGCCGGGGCCATGGCCGGGTGGGCGAGCGACCCGGGTGCGGTGACGAGCGTGGCGGTGTGCTTCGACGACGACTCGCGCAGCCTGTCGTGCGCGCTGGGCCTGCTGTCGGAGCTCGGGGGCCGCCGCGTGCCGATCTTCGTGCGGATGGGCGAGGACGCGGGTCTGGCGAAGCTGGTCGAGAGCGCGAGCAGCAGCTCGGCCTGGGCCGAGCAGGTCCACGCCTTCGGCATGGTGGACCGCGTGTGCACGCGGCGAATGCTGCTGGGCGAGGAGCTCGACCGGCTCGCCCGCGCCATCCACGCCAGGTACCTCGCCGAGCGCGCCCGCGACGCGGAGCCGCAGCCAGGCCCCACGCTCCCCGACTGGGCCAGCCTGCCCCAGCACCTCAAGGAGTCGTGCCGCCAGCAGGCCGACCACATCCCCGTCAAGCTCCGCGCCGTCGGCTGCACCAGCGGCCCTGCCGACCCGGGGCGCCAGGCGGTGACGGCCTTCGCCGACGGCGAGGTCGAGCTCCTCGCCCGCATGGAGCACGCCCGCTGGAACGCCGAGCGCCGGCTCGCAGGCTGGACGCCCGGCCCCCGCGACCCCGAGCGCAGGACCACCCCCTACCTCGTGCCCTACGACGAGCTGCCCGACGAGATCCAGGACTACGATCGCCAGGCGGTCCGCCAGATCCCCGCGCTGCTCGAGCTCGTCGGCCAGAGGGTCTGCCGCCGGGGCGACGGGCGCTGACCCGACCCGTGGCTTGATCCGCTGGTGGCGGGCCGTTACGATGGGCGGGCCGAGGGCCGAGGGGCCGGGCGCCGGCAGGCCCGACGTGACGGGACTGGCTGCCGCGTGCGCCGTATTGGGGGGTATGGGCGATGGCAGACGACGGCGGGGGCGCCCGCACGGCGACGGCACCGGCCCGGCGGCGCACGCCGCGGATCCGGCGGCTCGGGGCGTTCGTCCTCTACTACAAGTGGCACGTGTTCTGGGGCCTGTTCGCGGCCACGGTGCTGTTCGGGTGGGTGGGCTTCTGCGCGCACGGCAGCACGTCGGAGCGCGGGCTGAGCGTGGTGGACAACCTGTACCGGGCGCTCCAGCTCTTCACCCTGGAGTCGGGTGGGGCGGACCCGCCGGTGGGGCTCGCGTTGCAGGCGGCGCGTCTGCTGGCGCCCGTGGTGGCGGTGTGGGCGGCGGCGCTGGCGATCGCGCGGGTGTTCGAGGACAAGGTGCAGTTGATCGCCCTGCGCTTCTCGGCGCGGGACCACGTGGTGGTGTGCGGGCTGGGCGAGAAGGGCCTTCGGCTGGCGCGGGCCTTCCACGACGAGGGCTACCTGACCGTCGTCATCGAGCGGGACGCGTCGAGCGCCCGCATCCGGGCGTGCGAGAGCGCGGGGATCGTGGCGCTCGAGGGCGACGCGACCGACAAGGAGCTGCTCGCCAAGGCCATGGTCCACAGGGCGCGGTACCTGTTCCTGGTCTGCGGCGACGACAGCACGAACGCGGCGGTGTGTGAGAACGCCCGGGAGCTGGCGGCGGCCCAGGGCGAGGAGCGGCGGCGCGGCCGCGGGCTGACCTGCTACGTCCACATCTTCGATCTCCAGCTCTGCCGGCTGCTGCGCGAGCGGGAGCTGACGTCGGAGCCGGTGCCGGGCTTCCGGGTGGAGATTTGCAACGTCTTCGAGGCTGGTGCGTGGACGCTGCTGCACGCGCACCCGCCGCTGCGGGAGGCGGGTGGGGACGAGGCGGCGCGGTCGCACGTGCTGGTCGTGGGGCTGGGCTACATCGGCGAGAGCCTGGCCTCGCAGGCGGCGCGCCTGTGGCGCGAGCGGCGGGGGTCCCAGGCGCCGCCGCTCCACGTCATCGTGGTGGACCGCGATGCGCGCGAGCGCGTGCGCAGCGTGCTGCTCCAGTACCCCGGGCTCAGGGACATCTGCGAGTTCGAGCCCCACGAGATCGACGTCGAGTCCGCCGACTTCCGCGAGGGCGAGTTCCTCTTCGACAGTTGGGGCGAGCTGCGTCCCCAGATCGCCTACGTGTGTGTCGGCAGCGACTCGCCGGGCCTCGGCGCCGCGCTCGCACTGCACCAGCGGACGCGCGACAAGGCGCCCGACTTCCCCATCGTCGTGCTGCTGAGCCGGCGCGCGGGCCTCGACCGCGTGCTGCCGTGGCGCGACCTCGCGGGCGTCGAGTTCGGCAACATCCATACCTTCGGCCTGCTCGACGAGATGTGCCAGGTCGAGCTGGCCCACAGGGGCCTCAACGAGGTCCTGGCCCGCGCCATCCACGAGAAGTTCCTCGCGCGCCACGAGGCCGCCCGCGCGGCCGAGAGAGGCCGAGCCAAGGCCCCCACGACCCCGCCCAAGCGCAGCCTCGAACCCTGGGAGCGGCTGGCTGAGCACTACAGGGAGTCGAATCGCGCCCAGGCGGACAACATGGCCCGCATCCTCGCCCAGGCCGGCTATCGGCTCACCTACCTCGCCGGCTGGGACGGCGAGGCGGGCGACGCGGTCACGCCGTCCGGCGTCGAGCTCATGGCGAAGATGGAGCACGAACGCTGGTGCCGCGCCAGGCTCGACCAGGGTTGGGAATGGGGCGAGCCCCGCGACGACGCGAGGCGCAAGCACCCCGACCTGCTGCCCTGGAACGACCCCGAGGACGACGGCGACCAGGCCTCCGAGGTCGCCTGGGCCCTCTGGCGCCGGGTCGCCGAGCTCGCCGGCGAGCACAGGACCCTGGCGGAGGTCGAGAAGGAGAAGTGCCGGGCCATCGTGCGGGCCTGGGTGGCGATCCTGGCGGAGAAGGCCGAGTTCCAGGTCGAGCGCGTCCAGTTCGCCCCGTGAGCCGGGCGGCGCGGGTCCAGGCTGTCTACGGCCATTGCAGGCGCCAGGGGAGACAGACCCGCTCCCACCCTCTACTCGCCCCCATGCTCCAGCGTGGGGGCGCCGCGACCGCCGCTCCAGCGGCACGACAAGCCAGCAGGCCCCGTCGTCGCGCGGGGGCCTGGGGGTGGGCTCGGCCCCCCGCGGAGCGGAGGGACGAGCGAAGACCGCCCATCCCTTGCAGCCACAAGAAGGTGAGGAACGCGGGCCTTGCCCGCCACAGGTCGTCTCGCGGGATGGGGACATCCCGCCTACAAGCGCCAGAGCCATCGGACCGCCTGCGTGCGCCTGTTGCCGTGCTACTCCGGCGCCGCGGCGGGCGGGGCGACGAAGGAGCGAATGGCCTCGAGCAGCTCGCCGCGGTGGGTCTTGAAGAGGGCCTGCCCGTGGCCCCCCCGGTCGTAGACGATGCAGTGCTTGGGGCCGGAGGCCGTGATGAAGGTGCGGAGCAGGGGGGCCACGAGTCGGCGGTCGTCCTCGGCCACGACGAACAGCTTGCGGCCGCCGACGCCGCGGAGGCTCTCCTGGGTGAACGCCGAGACGACTACGATGCCGGCGAACTGCGGCCGCTCGCCCAGCGGCTCGAGCGCCTTGAGGACCGCGAACCCGCCCATCGAGCTTCCGAGCACGGTGATGCGCTTGGCCCCGAGTCCCGCCAGGCGGTCGAAGGCGGCGAGCACGTCGAGATCCTGCCCCTCCATCGACGAGGCCGGCGCCCCGCCCGGGTAGCCGCGGAAGCTCAGCGCCAGGCAGCGGATGCCGCGCGCCGCCAGCCACTGGGCCTCCGACGCGAAGGAGTCGGCGCCCTTCGTGTAGGCGCGGCCGTGGCACAGCACGAGCGCCGTCCCGCCCTCGCCGTAGAGCCTGCCCGTGAGGGTCTGGCCGTCCGAGGCCTTCATCTCGACGGCCTCGCCTTGCGGGGCCTCGCCGGCGAGGAGCGGGCACGCGGCCAGGACGGCGGCCAGGGCGAGCAGCGTCTTCATTCCGGGGCTCCTTCCCTCAACGCGCGGACCCTCGGTGGCGAGCGCCAGTAAACCGCCTGGGACAGAGGGAGTCAACCCGCGCTTCGGCGCGCCAGCCCTTGACTTGACGGCTGTGTATGGGGTAGAGTGTGTGATACGCGTGACCGGCTCCTTTGGCCCGACCCGAACGCATTGAAAGGCCGCCGTCTATGACACGCCTCAGGCTGCTGGCTGTCCTCTTCGCCCTCGGCTCGACCGCGGCGCTGGCGGGCGCCCCGCCGTACTACGTCAAGAAGTCCGTCTGGCAGGAGACCCTCCGCGCGTCGCGCGAGGCGCTCGTCAAGCACGAGGCCGAGCAGGCCGGCAAGACCATCAAACCCACCAAGACCCCGTCGGCCTCCCGCGGACTCGCGCTCGGCGCCTGGTACGCCGTCGGGCCTTTCGTCCCGCCCGGCAACAAGAAGGTCTTCGACCACGCCTTCCCGCCCGAGAAGGAGTCGGCGCTCAAGGGCGACGAGGCCGCCGCGCTGCTCGAGGGCACCAATCCCCAGGAGGCGCTTGCCCACCGCTACGGCAAGCTCCGCTGGAAGCCCCAGCCCCGCTACCAGGACGGCGTCGTCCACAGCATGAACGCGCCGACCAACGGCTCGAACTACCTCTACCGCACGATCACCGCGCCGAAGGCCACGACGATCACAGGCTACTTCGGCAGCGACGACGGCATACGGGCCTGGCTCAACGGCAAGGTCATCCTCTCGCACGACGTCCCCCGCGGCCCCGGCCCCAACCAGGACAAGGCCGCCCTCAAGCTCCACAGGGGCACGAACCACCTGCTGCTCAAGATCCACAACAACGGCGGCGGCCACGGCTTCTACTTCCACACCAAGCCCAACCCCGTCGGCGGGCGCCGGACCCGACGCGATCCCAGGCAGATGGCCCGCGACGCGCTCTGGGGCCTCGTCGAGAGCGACTTCCGCGAGCCCCAGGCCCGCCGCCAGATGGCCTGGGAGCGGCGCGACGCCATCTGGAACGAGGACTGGAAGGCTGGCGACGTGCGCGACATCGCCCAGCGCTACGTCCGCGCCACCCGCCTGCCCTCGATGGCGCGCGAGGCCAAGACCCTCGCCGCCAACGTCAAGGCCCCCGCCGATCTCGAGAAGGTCCGCACCCTCTACTACCACTCGCTGCGCGTCGAGGAGGCCTCCGGCGTCGTCCGCGACTTCAACTTCAAGGCCCTCCGCCTCGCCGTCGCCGACCTCACGAAGACCTACCCCGCCAAGTACACGAAGGGCACGAGCTATCTCGCGCGGCTCGACGCGCTCGAGAGGCAGGCTGTGGGCCTCGCCGACGCGATCGGCAAGGGCGACAAGGCGGCCACCAAGAAGCTCGCCGACCTCGGCGACGCGCTCAGCGCGCTCCGCAGCGAGGCCCTGCTCGCCAACCCGCTCATCGACTTCGACAAGCTGCTGCTCGTCAAGCGCGGAGCGGGCAAGCTGGGCCTGCCCCAGAACTGGGTGACCAATGCCTCGATCGGCCGCACGGGCTACGACAACGAGATCGCCGTCCTCTCGCCCGTCCGCCCCACGGGCAAGCTCACCACCCTCTACAAGCCCGAGAAGGGCGCCTTCGTCGGCGACGTGGACCTCCACTGGGACGCCGACCGCATGATGTTCTCGTCCATCGGCCCGAAGGGCCGCTGGCAGGTCTTCGAGATCAAGACCGACGGCACCGGCCTCCGCCAGGTCAACCCCGGCCTCGAGCCCGACGTCGACAACTTCGACCCCTGCTACCTGCCCAACGGCAAGGTCATCTTCTCCTCCACCCGCGCCTTCCAGGGCGTGCCCTGCGTCGGCGGCGGAGCCCCCGTCGCCAACCTCGTGCTCCTCGACCCCAAGACGGGCACCGAGCGCCAGCTCTGCTTCGACCAGGACCAGAACTGGTGCCCGACCGTCCTCAACAACGGCCGCGTGCTCTACACCCGCTGGGAGTACAGCGACACCCCGCACTACTTCTCGCGCCTGCTCTTCCACATGAGCCCCGACGGCTCGGAGCAGATGGAGTACGCCTTCTCGAACTCCTACTGGCCCAACTCCACCTTCTACGCCCGTCCCGTCCCCGGCCATCCGACGAAGGTCGTCGCCATCATCTCCGGCCACCACGGCGTGCCGCGGATGGGGCAGCTCCTCGTCTACGACCCCGCCAGGGGCCGCCACGAGGACACCGGCGCCGTCCAGCTCATCCCCAGCGACAGCAAGCCGCCCGTGGACACCATAGCCGACGGCCTCGTCAACGGGAGCTGGCCCCGCTTCCTCCACCCCTGGCCGCTCAGCGAGAAGCACATCCTCGTCTCCTGCCAGATGACCAGGAGCTCGCCCTGGGCGCTCTACCTCGTCGATGTCTTCGACAACCTGCTGCCCATCATGGAGCTGCCCGGCTACGCCCTCTTCGAGCCCGTGCCGGTCCACAAGACGACGAAGCCGCCCGTCGTGCCCGAGAAGGTGGACACCACGAAGGACACGGCGATCGTCTACCTCAGCGACGTCTACTTCGGCCGCGGCCTGGTGGGCGTGCCCCGCGGCACGGTCAAGAAGCTGCGGGTCTACGAGTACCACTACGGCTACAACGGCATGGGCGGCCACATCCACATCGGCATCGACGGGCCGTGGGACGTCCACCGCATCCACGGCACCGTGCCCGTCTTCGACGACGGCTCCGCCATCTTCGAGGCACCGGCCAACATCCCCATCGCCGTCCAGCCGCTCGATGCCGAGGGCAAGGCCGTCCAGGTCTTCCGAAGCTGGTACACCCCTGTGCCGGGCGAGGTCGCCATGTGCGTCGGCTGCCACGAGCGCCAGAACACCACGCCCCCCCTGCGCCGCACCGTCGCCTCGACCCACGCCCCCTGCAAGATCGAGCCCTGGCGAGGCGCCGCGCGCGGCTTCAGCTTCAAGCGCGAGGTCCAGCCCGTCCTCGACAAGCACTGCGCCGGCTGCCACAGCGGCAAGCCACGGCCCGACGGCAAGAAGCTCCCCAACTTCGCCGACATCGGCCGCGGCTGGCGCGGATTCACCAACTCCTACATCGCCCTCCACCCCTACGTCCGCCGGCCAGGCCCCGAGAGCGACTACCACCTCCAGAAGCCCTGCGAGTGGCACGCCGACACCTCCGAGCTGATCCAGATGCTCCGCAAGGGCCATCATGGGGTCGAGCTCACCGCCGAGGCCTGGGACCGCCTGGTCACCTGGATCGACCTCAACGTGCCCGACCACGGCACCTGGGGCGAGCACCGGGGCAAGAGCGTCGAGCGCATCGCCGCGCGACGCCTCGCCATGCGCACCAAGTACGCCAACCGCCCCGAGGACCCCGAGAAGTACCCCACCCCGCCGCCCGAGCGGGCCGCCTTCGTCAAGCCAGGGCCCGAGCCCAAGCCCCCGCCTGCGCCCCGGCTCGCCGGCTGGCCCTTCGACGCCGCAGAGGCCAGGAAGCGCCAGGAGGCCGCCGGCCTGCCCGCCGAGATCAAGCTCGACCTCGCCGACGGCGTGGCCATGGACTTCGTGCTCGTGCCCGCCGGCAAGTTCGTCATGGGCGATACCAGCGGCTGCCCCGACGAGTGGCCCGCCGCCGTCGTCACCATCGACGAGCCCTTCTACCTCGGCAAGCACGAGGTCACCAACGCACAGTTCGCCGCCTTCGACCCTGCCCACGACAGCGGCGTCATCAGCGTGTTCAACAAAGACCAGAGCAACCGAGGCCAGGCCGCCAACCGCGAGAAGCAGCCCGTCATCCGCGTCACCTGGAAGCAGGCCGTGGCATTCTGCTACTGGCTCGGCAAGAAGGCCGACCGCACCGCCACCCTGCCCACCGAGGCCCAGTGGGAGTACGCCTGCCGCGCCGGCACCGCCACTGCCATGAACTACGGCGACCTCGCCGCCGACTTCGGCAAGCTCGCCAACCTGGCCGACCAGCGCCTCCTCAGCCTCTGCCGACGCGACAGCCCCAAGTGGATCCCCGTCATCGCCAGCGTGAGCGACGGCGCCACCGTGCCCGTGGACGCCGGCCGCTACCAGCCCAACGCCTGGGGCCTCTGTGACATGCACGGCAACGCCGCCGAGTGGACCCTCTCGCTCTATCGGCCCTATCCCTGCAAGCCCGGCGACGGCCGCAACGACGTCGAGGCCGAGGGCTATCGCGTCGCCCGCGGCGGCTCCTACTACTCGCGGCCCAAGGTCGCCCGCTCGGCCTTCCGCCTCCGCTACCGCCCCTGGCAGCCCGTCCACGACGTCGGCTTCCGCGTCCTCCTGCGGCCCAACGGCAAGAAGATCGCCGCGGCGCGGGCGCGTTGAATGAGGCACGAAGTGCTACCGGACGCCAACAAGCCTATCGAGTTCAGTCCGCACGCTCTTGAGAAGATGGCTGACCGCGGCGCTCAGGAGCACGAGGTGGTGGCGGCGGTCGGCACTGGGCGCCCCGAGCCGGCGCGGAAGGGGAGAACCCAGTTCCGGAAGAACTTCCCGTTCGACGCGCAGTGGCGAGGGGAGCATTACGCCGTGAAGCAGGTGGCGCCCGTCGTCGCGGAGGAGAGCGACCGTCTGGTCGTCGTCACCGTGTTCGTCTTCTACTTCTGAGCAGGGTGGGTACCCGATGAAGCTCATCTACGATCCCACGGTCGATGCCCTGACCATCCGTCTGGTGGAGGAACCTGTCGAGTGCGAGGTCATCCGCCTCAACGACCAGGTCGCCGTGGATATTGGCCCTCAGGAGCGCGTCGTCTCAATCGAGATCCTCGACGCGAGCGAGGTCGTGCCCGGTCTCACCCAGCGCGGCGTGGCCCTCGAGAACATCTCTGCGGCGTCGTGATGGCTGCACAGAGCGCCGTGGGAGTTGCATGGCTCGTGGCATTCGTCGCCGCAATGGCGATGGCGGGCGCTGATGCCTCCGAGCCGAGGCGCTCGCAGCAGTACGGCTACACCCGCCTCGACCTCCGCGTCGCCGGCGCACCGGCTTTCATTATCCTGCCTGAGAAGCAAGCCGAGGCCGGTCGGCGACCGTGGGTCTGGTACGCGCCGACCGTCGGCGGATATCCCAACAGGAACAACGGCTGGCTCCTCTCGCGGCTGCTGAAGCGCGGCTTCGCCGTGTGCGGGGTCAACGTGGGCGAGAGACCTACGACGCCTTCCACGAGCACGTCGTGAAGGCGTACGGTCTTTCGCCGAAGGCGTGCCTGCTGCCCCGGAGCCGCGGCGGGCTGATGCTCTACAACTGGGCGGCCAGCGGCGACAACGCCAAGCGGGTCGCCTGCATCGGCGGCATCTACCCCGTCTGCGACCTGCGGAGCTGGCCCGGCCTCGCCCGCGCCTGTCCCGCCTACGGCCTGACCGAGGCCGAGCTCCGCGACCGCCTCGCCGACCACAACCCCATCGACCGCCTCGCACCGCTCGCCAAGGCCCGCGTGCCCATCCTCCACCTCCACGGCGACGCCGACAGGGTCGTGCCCCTCGGCCCCAACAGCCAGGAGCTGGCCCGCCGCTGCCGAGCCCTCGGCGGCCCCGCCGAGCTCGTCATCGTCCCCGGCAAGGGCCACGCCGAGGTCCCCGCCTACTTCCACTCCGACAAGCTCCTCGCCTTTTTCCTCACCCACGGCCTCTCGGCCGGGCAATGACGCTCTGGCTGCTGCTCGTCGGCTCCGGCCTCGCTTGCTTTGACACGCCATCGGCGCTTTGATGGCGCACGGCGCTCAACCCGATCGAAGAGCCCGTCACTGACCTCGGACCCGTCCGGGAAGGAGAATCCAATGAATGACCTACGCTGGAACCCATACACGGCGAGACGGATCGCACGACGGGTGATGAAGTTCGCCGTGCCGCTGGCGATCGTTTTCTTGCTCCTCATCCCGGTGTTGCTCACCGGCATCGGCTGCAAACGCGAGACGGGCGTGCCAGGATACGAGAGCTACGTGATCCGCAGGCCGTGGGGGGGCAAGACGACCTTCGTCCAGACCCTCCGCGGCGTGGAGAGCACGCCGCTCAACCTCTTCTACGACGTGGCCGAGACCCTGGACATGCGGCCCAAACGCTACATCGAGGAGTTCAACGTCACGGTGAAGGGCGACGTGAACATCAAGTTTCACGCCCACATCATCCTCGCGCTCAAGCCCGGCGGCTCCAAGGGCCTCATCGAGAAGTACGGCGCCCAGTTCTATCAGACCCGCGTCCAGGAGCCGTTCCGCCAGAGCGTCCGCGTCGAGGTGACCAAGCACGGCGTCTTCGAGGTCAAGGACCAGCGTCAGCAGATCGCCGCCAACATCCTCGCCGGCATGCGGGAGGAGTTCGCCGAGGAGTCTTTCGACATCCTCGACGTCCTCGCCGGTAACATTGACTACGACCCCAAGGTCAAGCTCTCCGCGGTCCGCGCCATCGTCAAGAAGGAGGAGAGCAACCAGCGCGACATCCTCCTCAAGATCCAGGCCCGCGACAACCAGATCGAGGAGACCGAGGCCGAGGGCATCCGTAAATCGCAGGACGTCATCCGCGGCTCGCTCACCCACCGCTACAACACCTGGAACGGCCTGAAGGCCATCGAGGAGCTGGCCGGGGCGGGCGAGGAGACCGCCGGCGAGCCACGACCCGCGCCCAACACCACCTTCATCTTCGCCCCCTTCGGTGGCGGGAGCCAGGTGTCGTTCATCCTGCCCGACAGCATCCTCAAGCGCGTCCCCCGGCCCAAGAGCCGATAGCCCGAGGAGGACCTCATGATGAGACAGATGCGCCGCTTCCTCGCCGCCGCCGTGCTGCTCGCCCTGGCCGCCACCGGCTGCGACAACGTCCAGACCCCGCGGGGCGAGGTGACCTTCCTCTACAAGAAGGCCAAGTGGTACCGCAGCGCCTCGTTTCAGGGCACCCAGCGCGGCCCCACGTCCACCGGCTGGGTCTGGCAGATGTCGGGCCTGTCGTTCGACTACCGGCCCAAGACCCACGAGGAGCCCTTCGAGATCCTGGTCAGCGACGACATCAACATGACCTTCGAGGCCAGCGCCATCATCGCCACCAAGACCGACGAGGCGAGCGTCCGCGAGATCGTCGAGGGCTGGGGCGAGAAGTTCTACGAGAACATCGTCCAGGAGCCCTTCCGATCCATCACGCGCTCGGTCGTCGGCAGCTACGAGAGCCGCGAGATCCGACGCAACCGCCAGGCCATCAGCGAGGCCATTCGCGAGCAGCTCATTGCCAAGCTCGAGGCTTACGAGGCACGCCTCAAGAAGCTCAACCCCGACGTCTACCGCAAGGTGCCCATCACCATCGAGAGCGTGAACATCGACAACATCGACTACCCCACCGAGCTCCAGGCCGCCATCTCGAAGACCCGCGAGCTCGAGAAGCGCCTCCAGCAGAAGGAGACCGAGCTCGAGATCGCCGAGAAGGACAAGGAGCGCATGGTCATGCGCGCCGAGAGCCTCGCACGCCGCATGGAGACCATCTCGGGCACCCTCGACGAC
>CBFDBL010000045.1:0-17614 GCA_965603035.1 uncultured bacterium | reverse complement strand
GCGCGCTTGTCGTCGAGCACGAACATGCCTTCATAGATGTTCAAGCGGGCGTCCTCCGTGTGCTAGTTGAACGCGTTCATCACGGCGTCGGTTCCCCCGGCGAGCCAGGCCTCGACGGCGTCCACGGCGCGGTCCACGACCGACTCGATCACGGGCTCCTCGTCGCGGTCGAAGCGGCTGAGGACGTGTGCGACGGGGTCATGGCCGCGCCCTCTGCCGATGCCGACGCGGATGCGGGCGAAGGCGTCGGTGCCCAGGCACTCGATGATCGAGGCCAGGCCGTTGTGGCCGCCGCTCGAGCCTTTCCGTCGCGTCCTCAGCCTGCCAAGGTCCAGGTTCAGATCGTCGCAGACCACCAGCAGGTGGTCGAGGGGGCACTTGTGCCATCGCACGAGCGGCGCGACGGCGCTGCCCGACAGGTTGACGTACGTCTGCGGCTTGACGAGGAGCGCGCGCTGCGCGCCGACGAGGCCGTCGCCCGAGAGGGCATCGAAGCGCCGCCGGCTCACGGCGATGCCGTGGCGGCCGGCAAGCCGGTCCACGACGCGGAAGCCCAGGTTGTGGCGCGTCCCTTCGTAGCGCCTGCCCGGGTTGCCGATGCCGACCACCACCTTCATGCGGCGCTGCTAGCCTTCCGTGGGCCTTTCCTCGTCCTCGCCTTCCTTCTCGCGGCGGCCGCCGATGACCTCGGGTGCCGCCTCCAACTCGGCTTCGACCTCGGGCTCCGCCTCGACGGCCTGGACCGGCGCGTGGATGGTCACGACCGGCGTGTCGGGGTCGTGGAGGAACTCGACGCCCGGCGGCGGCTCGATGTCGCGCACGTGGATGATCTGGCCGATGTCGAGGTCCGCCACCTCGACGCGGATCTGCGCGACAATGTCCTTCGGCAGGCACGAGATCTCGAGGTCCACGAGCACGTGGTCGAGGGTGCCGCCGTGGGTCACCCCCTGGGCCAGGCCGTGGAGCTCCACCGGCACCGAGATCGTGAGCGCCTCGCCCATGGCCACGCGCGCGAAGTCCACGTGCAGGACGTGGTCGCCCAGGGCGTCGTACTGGAGCTCCCGGATGATGGCGGGCTCGAGGGTGCCGCCGATCTCGAGGTCCAGCAGACGCGCGCCGGCGTGGAACACGTGCTCGAAGTCCTTGAGCGCGATGGTGAGGTGCACCGTGTCGCGCTGGCGGCCGTAGAGGACGGCCGGCAGGTGGCCGTCGTGGCGGAGCCGGCGGGCCGCGCGGGTCCCGGTCTCCTGTCGCTTCGTCGCTTGCAGGGTGGCGCGCTCCATCTAGCACTCCGATGCGTTGTCGAACTGGAACAGCGAGCTTACCGACTCGTTGAGGTGGATGCGGTTGATCGCCTCGGCCAGCAGGCTGGCCACCGAGACCACGACGATCGGCAGGCCCTGGCCCTCGTGGCGAAGCGGGATGGTGTCGGTCACTGTCACTTCGTCCACCGGCGCGGCCGCCAGGCGCTCGAAGGCCGGGCCGCACAGCACCGGGTGGGTGGCCGCCACGCGGATCGACTTGGCGCCCTCCTCCCGCAGAAGCACCGCCGCCGTCGCCACCGACCCGCCCGTCGCGATCATGTCGTCCACCAGCAGCACGTTCTTGCCCTGCACGTCGCCGATGAAGAAGTCCGTCTCCGTCTCGTCGGGCGACACGCGCCGCTTGTCGACCACGGCCAGCCCCGCGCGCAGATGGTCGGCGTAGTCCCGCGCCAGCTTGATGCTCCCGACGTCGGGGCTCACGACCACCAGGTCCTCCAGCCCTCGCTGGAGGTAGTGCCGAGCCAGGATCGGCTCCGCGCACAGGTGGTCCACCGGGATGTCGAAGAAGCCCTGGATCTGGCCCGCGTGCAGGTCCACCGCCACCACCCGCTCGGCGCCCGCCTGCACCAGCAGGTTGGCCACCAGCTTCGCCGTGATCGGCACGCGGCCCGCGTCCTTGCGATCCTTCCGCGCGTAGCCGTAGTAGGGCAGCACCGCCGTCACGCGATCCGCCGACGCCCGCCGCAGGCAGTCGATCAGGATCAGAAGCTCCATCAGGTTCTCGTTCACCGGCGGGCACGTCGGCTGCACCACGAACGCGTCGGTGCCCCGCACGTCCTGCTCCACCTTCACGCTCACCTCGCCGTCCGGGAACCGCGAGATGGCCGCGCTCCCGAGCCGCAGGTCCAGGTAGTCGCAGATCGCGTCTGCCAGCGCAGGGTGTGCATTACCGGTGAATACCGCGAGTGGCTTGTTCTGCATCGGCTTCGAGGCTGCCTGAAACGTTGGGGCGCACTGCCTTTGCGGCGACGAATCCAAAGTCATTATTATAGCGATCAGGCCCGTGGAGTCAAGTGAAACGAACGGCGCGGCCCGCCGCACGCGCGGCCCCCGTCCCCGGCGCCCCGCCCGGCGAGCCGCCTCACCTGGCGGGCCGCTCCTGCCCTCTGCCCGACGCCCCCGGCGAGCGCACGAACACGCTGCACACGGCTCCGCGGTGCGCCTCCACCCAGCGGCCCTCGGCCCGCAACTGCGCTTTGAGCGGAGGCCGCCCCACCAGCGCCACCTCCACGTCGTGGGCCTCCAGCAGCGCCGCCAGCCGAGCGCCAGACGTCCACGTCGCGACGTACGACCGCACCAGCTCCGCGTCGTAGGCCAGCAGGCCGCGGCTGTCCACGAACACCGCGCGACCCGCCCGCCACGCGACGTAGCCGCCGTGCTCCCATTCGTTGAACAGGTTGCCGACCGGGGCGTTCTTCTGAATCCACGCGACCTCCTGCTCGGGCAGATAGCCCCTTGGGGGGCGCCAGCCCGTCGGCTGCTCGCCCCGCAGGCCGCGCCAGCCTAGCTCCATCAGCGCCAACAGGATAAGCGCAGCGACCACCGGCTTCGCGGCCGCCCGTCTCCCGCCCCGGACCGGTGTCCTCGGGCGCTTGAGCCACGCCGCCGCCGCGTCCGAGACGTTCCTTGCCACGATGGGCGCCGCCCCGATGGCGAAGAGGGCCACGAACCGCTGGGAGTAGAAGGCTACGACCAGCAGCCCCGCGAACAGACCGGCCTCCGTCACGTCCTTCCTGATCAGGGAGCCCACCAGCGTCCCCAGCCCGATGAGCACCAGCACGGCGAAGAAGGCGTGGCCGCCCAGCAGCTCGGACCACGGCAAGGCCGCTCTGTCCAGCAGGAACGGCTTCAGCCCAGACAGAGTCTGGGCCTGGGTCAACAGGAACGGCTCGATCAGCACGTCCCGCCCGTACGGGGTCCAGCCGCTGGCGCCCCACAGCGCGACCGCGAGACAGAGCGGCGCAGCCGCCTCGACGCCCCTGCGAGGCTCCGGCTGCACCTTCAGCCCTGTCGCCGCCAGCACGGCCCGCAGTGCTTCTGCCATGCCATAGGCGAACGGCAGGGCGATCCCCAGCACCGCGCTCCCGTGCACGTTCGCCCACAGCACCTGGAGCGGCACCAGGATGACGAGGCGTCGCCAGCGTCCCGTCTGCCGCCACTGCTCGAGGGCATGGAGGTAGACGGCGAGCAGCAGGAAGCTGACCACCTGGGGCCGAAGGGTGAATCGGGACCGCGCGGCGTAGGCTGCCAGCAGCGCCACGACCACCGCCGCGGTCGGTCTCGCCCCCTTGCGCAGCGCCGTGGCCGTCACGACGGCGAAGGCCGCACCCACCGCGAGCGCCTTGGCCACCACCAGGCCAGGGACGCCGACCTGCCGCCAGAGCTGGTACAGGCCCCACTGGAACAGCCACTGGTGGTCCACCACCGGCCGCTCGGGCATGGTGTGCGACAGCAGATTCGTCCGCGGCGCCCGCTCGTGTTCGCTCATCCAGCGGCCGAGCGACAGATGCACCCACGTGTCGTAGCTGGTGACCTTCGTCGTGGCGACGAGCGCCACCAGCACCGCCACCAGCACGAGCACCTGCCACCGCAGGGCCCTCTCGCCCGTCGCCGTGCTCTTGTCGTCTGGGTCCACGTCAGGCTCCAGGTCGCGTCGTCGTGCCTCACGGTAGCGCCGCCGCCTGTGCGGGTCAAGCCGCGGCTCGGGTCAGTGGCCCTCGATCTGCCGGGCGATGCGCTCGCGCTGCGCGCGCAGCGCGTCGGGGTCGCGGGTGAAGCTCGTCAGGCTCCGGGCCACGGGCAGGCAGGCCTCGCGCGCCGCCTCGAGGCCGGCCTCCTGGCTCAGGACCCAGAGATACTCGTAGTCCTCGAGCCCGTCGCGGATGTTCGCCAGGCGGATCGAGCCGATGGGGCCGTCGGTGCCCGGGTAGAGCAGCACGCCGTCGCCGTGCAGGCGGTCCCATCGGCCGCCGGTCGTGATGCCCCACTTCAGTAGCGGACCATCGGCGGGGTCGATCGGCTGGTCGTTGTTCCTGCGGCCCCAGATGTTCAGCCCCCAGTAGAGGAAGCCGTCCATCTTCTGCTCGAAGGCCTGCCACCAGAGCACCCGCGCCTCGATGAGCGGATCGTCGGCGAGCCAGTTGGCGAAGGGATACCGCGGCCCGAGGCAGATGTACGACCAGACCTCGAGCCCCGCCGCCCGGCACCGCTCGGCCTGCTCGAAGCTGTAGACCGACGAGATGGGGCAGTTCCAGTCCACGTTCAAGTCCCGCATCGCGCCCGGGTCCTGCGGCACCTTGGCGGTGGTGAGGGTGCGGATCTCGGGGTAGCGCCGCTTCACCATCCCGAAGTAGTCGCGGAGGATGGGGTGGAAGTCCTTGCCGCGCTCGTCGAACGTGTAGATGTAGGCCCGGTCGATGAGCTTGTGGCGGCGGAGCCGCTCGACGCAGGGATCGAGCCGCTCGGTGAGCCGCTGCTTGAAGGCGGGGGTGTAGACCTCCTTCGGGCTCCAGCACACCCACGTCCGCTTCCCGCGCTCCTGGACCATGTTGAGGACGTTGAACGCATTCAGCCCGCGGTCGCGGTAGCGGAGCAGGTCCTCGATGGCGGGCGGCGAGGTGCGCGAGATGTCGTCGGGGTTCAGGCGATGGCGGAGCACGAAGTCGCCGTAGCGCTGCCGCAGCTCGGCGCTCAGCGGCTTGCCGTAGACCTTCTCGAGGAAGCCGTCCATCAGCGCGAAGGCCGTCTTCATGTGGCTCCGGACGGGGAGGGTGAAGCCGTAGACGGAGGCCCGAACCTCCACGATGGCTGGCGGCCGGCCGGGGGGCACGATGGTCACCGTGCCAGTGTAGGCGCCCGGGCGTGTGTCGGGCGGGGCGTAGACCGTCACCCAGACAGGCTGGGTGAAGCCCTTAGGGACAGCGACCGTCTCGACCGGGAGCAGGGGATCGGGCCACCAGCCGGGCGCGGCGCCGGGGTATTTCGGGTGCCGCCACAGCTTCTCCAGCTTCACGTAGCCCACCTGGTGCCAGCGCACGTGCTCGGCCGGGATCTCGTCGCCCGTAGCCCTGGAGACGAGGCTGCTGGGCACGACCCGCACGCGGCCCAACTGCTCTCCGGGAGCGGCGCGCAGCACGACCTGGAAGCTCTCTCGCTCGCCGCGTGCGAGGGCGATCTCAGCGGTCGGCCTCTCGACGGCCTTCCGAGGCAAGGCGTAGGGCAGGACGCGCCGCATGCTCGAAGCGGCCCACGCCGCGTATCCGCGACGGGGCCTGGCGCTGTCGAAGGTGCCCGTGCGCTCGATCTCGATGGTCTCGCCCAGCAGACGATCCGTCGCCGACAGGTGGAGCGTATACTCCGTCGGCGCGTTCAGCGCTGGGTGGCCGGCTTTCCAGGTCTCGATCCGTATGGGCATCGTCTCGGAGCCCATCTCGTCGATGCCCGCGACCGTCTCGAGCTTCGCGCGCCATCGCGCGGGCAGCGTCGTGGTGGCCCAGGCGGCGAGGCTCACGCCGCCATAGATGTCCGGGACGACCCGAAGGTCCCTGAACGCGAAGGGCAGCAGCTCGACCTTGATGTCGTCGAACCAGACGGTGCCCTTGGCTTTCCGGAACAGCACGTGCACGCCGATGGTCTTGACTGGCTTGGCGACCTCGAAGTCAAAGACCGCGCGCTGCCAGTCATGCGTCCCCGGCTCGAAGCGGGCGATCTGGCCCCACAGCGGCGTGCCGTCGGCGTAGCGGAGATCGAGGTAGACGTCGTAGTCGCGGCCGACCTCGGCCCCTTCCGCCTTGCTCCAGCCCGAGACGCGGAAGGGATGCCGAACGGGCGGGTCGAGGGTGATGACCTGACGCGCCCCCCGCGTCTGGTCCATCGACGCGCTCGCACAGCGCAGCGAGCGCCGGCCGGCATGCGCGACCTGCTCGTCGATCGCGAAGCCCTCGCCATAGGCTGTCCATCCCGCATTGCCTCGCTCGAACCCGCCGTTGCGGACGAGGTTCTCCCCGCGCTGCGCCGCGCCGGCGCCACCGCAGGCGAGCAGGCACGCGATCGGGATGAGACGCCGCAGAGCCATGACCGTGCTCCTCTTGCCGCCAGGGGGTGCCGCGAGTATTATAGCGCACAGAGGAGAACGCGTCATGCCCCGCGAGAATCCGCTCTTCCTGAGCGAGAGCACCTTCGCGCTCGCCACGGACCTCTACGAGCTGACCATGGCCGCCGGCTACTTCCAGGCGGGGCTCAACGAGCCCGCGAGCTTCGAGCTCTTCGTCCGCTCCCTGCCGCCGCATCGCTCCTACCTGCTGGTCGCCGGCCTCGAGCAGGTCGGCCACTACCTGCGCCGTCTGCACTTCACCGGCAAGGCGATCGACTATCTGCGCGCGCAGCCCGTCTTCGCCCACGTTGGCCGCGAGTTCTTCGACTACCTCCGCGGCTTTCGCTTCCGCGGCGACCTCGACGCCATGCCCGAGGGCACCGTGGCGTTCGCCGGCGAGCCGCTGCTCCAGGTGACCGGGCCGCTGATCGAGGCGCAGATCGTCGAGACCTATCTCCTGGCGACGGTGAACTTCCAGACCCTCATCGCCTCGAAGGCCGCGCGCGTCGTCGCCGCCGCGAAAGGGCGGCCCGTGGTGGACTTCGGCAGCCGCCGCGCCCACGGGCCGCAGGCCGGCCTGCTCGCCGCCCGAGCGGCCTACATCGGCGGCTGCGCCGGCACGTCGAACGTCCTGGCCGGCTACGAGCTCGGCATCCCCATCTTCGGCACCCAGGCCCACTCGTGGGTCATGTCGTTCGAGAGCGAGGAGCGGGCCTTCCGCGCCTACGCCGACCTGTTCCCCGAGAGCACGACGCTGCTGCTCGACACGTACGACACGCTGGCGGCGGCGCGCACGGTCGCGGCCTCCGGGCTGTCGCCTCGGGCCGTGCGGCTCGACAGCGGCGACCTCGCGGCCCTGAGCAGGCAGGTGCGCGGGATTCTCGACGGGGCGGGGATGCGCGAGACTCGCATCTTCGCGAGCGGCGACCTCAACGAGGTTCGCATCGCGGAGCTGCTCGGCCGGCGGGCGAGGATCGACGGCTTCGGCGTCGGCACCGATCTGACGACGTCGCGAGACGCGCCAGCGCTCGGCGGCGTCTACAAGCTCGTGGACCAGGAGCTCGACGGCGAGCACGTGCCCCGCATCAAGCGGAGCGCCGACAAGCAGACCTACCCGGGCCGCAAGCAGGTCCGTCGCCTTTGCGACAAGCGTGGACGCTGCCGCCGCGACGTCATCTGCCTGGAGGAGGAGGAGCACGACGGCGAGCCGCTGCTCGTGCCCATCCTCCGCAGGGGCAAGCGCGTCCAGCCGATGCCGCCGCTCGACGCGGTCCGCGAGCAGGCCGCGGCCAGTCTGGAGCTGCTGCCGCCGCGCTTCCGCAGGCTCCGCGACCCGAGGACCTATCCCGTCAAGGCCAGCAAGGCGCTCCGCAAGCTCCGCGACGCCATCGTCGAGCGCCTCGAGCAGGATGAGGGAGCCAGGACGTGAGCAAGAAGACCGCCTTCTTCGACGTGGACACCCAGCGCGACTTCATGACCCCGGCCGGCGCCCTCTACGTGCCCGGCGCCCGCATGGTGTCGGCCAACATCCGTCGGCTCGTCGCCCGCGCTGCGGCCAAGGGCATTCGGCTCTTCTCCACCGCCGATGCCCACGCCGTGGACGACCCCGAGTTCGACGACTTCCCGCCCCACTGCGTCGTGGGCTCGTGGGGCCAGGAGAAGATCGACGGCACGCTGCTGAGGGACCGCGTCGCCGTGCGCGTCGAGCCAAGGCTCAGGAAGCGCGCCATCGCGACCGTTCTCGAACGCCAGCAGGTGATCCTCGAATCGGCGACGATCTCGGTCTTCACCAACCCCAACGTCGTGCCCGTGCTCCGCGCGTCGGGCTGCACGCGCCTCGCGGTCTTCGGCGTCGCCACCGACTACTGCGTCCGTGCCGCCGCGCTCGGCCTGCTCAAGCGCGGCTTCGCCGTCGACCTCGTCACCGACGCCGTCCGGGGCATCACCCCCGAGGGCACCGCCGCCGCGCTCGCCGAGATGCGCGAGGCCGGCGCGCGGCTCACGACGACCGAGGGGGTCGTGCGATGAGACGCCACAGACGATACCTGCTGTGTCCCGTCGGCGGCGCGCTGATCTCGGGGATCGGGCTCGCACTGTGCGAGCTCGGTGGCTGGGGGCCCTGCGGGCCGGCGAGCATTACGGCGCACATCGGCGGCGTTCTCAGCTTCTATCACCTGATGGCCCTGTGCACGTGGTTCCCTGCCCTGGATGAGTGGCTGATCGGCGCGGACTCCGTTGTGCTGAACGTCTCGCTCCTGCTCGGCGTGCCGACCGTGACGTGGAGCCTCGTCCTGATGGTGGTGGTCTTCGTCGCGACGAAGCTCCGCCGGCCCCCGCGCAGGGCGCAAGAGCCTTCTGGGGGTACCCATGCCTGACGTCGAACGCATCGAGATCCTGGACCGCGAGACCGCCTCTCGCGAGGGCACGTACCTGCGGCTCGAGCGGCTGCGGGTGCGCAACCACTACGACGACGGGACGGCGTCGCGCGCGTACGCCTGCGACTACGTCGTGGCGCCCGGCGTAGATGCCGTGGCGGTCATCCTCTTCTACCGCGACGGCGATGAGGTCTGCGTGGGCCTGCTGGAGTGCATTCGGCCGCCCGTCACCATCCGCCGCGAGCTGCCGCTCGTGCAGCCCGACGAGCAGGTGTACCTGACGGTGACCGAGGTCGTCGCGGGCCGGCTCGAGCCGGGCGACGTCGGCGACGACGGGATCAGCCGCCGCGCGGCGATCGAGGCACGGGAGGAGGCGGGCTTCGAGGTGGAGGCCGCGGACGCGATCGTTCTCGGCGGTGGCCTGTTCTCCTCGCCGGGCCAGACGCCCGAGAAGGTCTACTTCCGCGCCTTCGAGATCGACCCCGCCCACCAGCAGGACGCGCCGGGCGATGGCTCGCCCATGGAGGCGGCCCACGCGATGTACTTCCTCGAGCTCGGTGACGCGGTCCGCCGCTGCGTCGCCGGCGAGATCGAGGACCCGAAGGCCGAGATCGGGTTCAGGAGGCTGGCCGACCATCTGGGGGCGTGATGCGTGATGCGTGAGGCGGGCAAGAGGAGAGGGCCCGCGACGCGTCGTGCCGCGGAGCGGCGGTCGGTGCGTCCCCCCGCGGAGCGGAGGGACGAGCGCGCGGAGCGACGGCCTGCGACGGCGGGGCAGGGGGCGCGTCACCACGCCCCATATCGCGAGGACAACCGCCCGGGAGTCACTCGACGCGCAGCACGCGAATGCCCGCGCGGAGGAGCGCGGCCGTCGTCACACCGTCGCCGTCGCGCCAGTGGCCCTCGATATCCACGAGCCCGTGCCCGCACGACGGGCTCCTGCTCTTCAGGTAAGCCAGCTCGACGCCGAGCTGCCGCGCCAGACGGAGCGTCTCGTCGGCACCGCGCAGGAAGGGCTCGGTCACGTCGTCGCCGAGCTCGTTGACGACCCGCGCCATGGCGTCGAGCACGGCGTGGCCGTCACCGCCGACGAGCCACTGCCGCGGCCGCGGCGTCGCCAGCCCGCCGAGCTGCTCGGGGCACACCGCCACGCACGCCACGTCGCGCAGCCTCCTCAGGACGTCGGCCCTCGGCTTCGACGCCCCGTCGTACCGGCACCGGCATCCGAGCAGGCAGGCGCTGACCAGGACGTGACGCACTTCGGACCTCCTCCTCCCGCTGCGACTCCGCCGCACATTGGACCGCTGCCGCTGCCGTCGGTCAAGTTGACATCCCCTGCGCGGGGGGCTATGATGGCGGCGAGGGCAGAGCCGAGGACGTGGCCGCGTGCCGTGCGCGTCACGGCCCGAGGAAAGTCCGAGCTCCGCAGGGCAGAGCGGTGGGTAACGCCCACCGGCCGTGAGGCCAGGGAAAGTGCCACAGAAAACACACGGCCCAGTGCCCGCCGAAGCCTCCCGGCCAGAGCGGGTAACGGCAAAGGTGAAATGGTGGGGTAAGAGCCCACCAGCGGCGTGGCGACACGCCGGCTCGGCAAACCCCGCTCGGAGCAATGCCAAGTATGGGAGCACGAGGTGGCCCGCCTCGCTACCGACTCCCGGGTGGGCAGCTAGAGGCCGGCGGCAACGCCGGCCCGAGACGGATGGCCACGGGCCCGCTCACGCGGGCTAACAGGACTCGGCTTACGATCGGCTCTGCCCTCGCTTTTGGTTGGATGGAGGGATGGATGGAGGAACGAGGAGAGGGTGCTGCCGGCGCTGTGCCTTCCGGCTCTCGTCCGCGGGTACTCTCATCCAGTCATCCATCCATCCAATGTTCCCCTCCGCGCGCGTGACTGAGCGCCCGTGCCTGAACGCGTCATAGCTCCACCGGAGACGTGCCCCCATGGTCCCCATCTTCTTCACCAAGCAGCTTCGTGAGATGGACGTCGAGGAGACGGGGCGCGAGGTCGAGGCCATGGGCTTCGAGGGCCTCGACGTGGCCGTGCGGCCCGGCTACTGCGTGAACCCCGACAACGTGGCGAAGGCCCTGCCCCAGGCGGTCGCCGACTGGGCCGACATGGGGCTCGCGGTGCCCATGGTCACCACGCCAGGCGACTTCACGGACCCCGAGGCGCCCGTGGCGGAGACGCTGCTGGCCGCCTGCGCGGAGGCGGGCGTCCACGAGATCAAGCTCGGCTACTGGAAGTACGCCGAGCGCGGCTACTGGCAGCAGGTCGATGCCATTCGCACGGCGCTCGACGGCTTCGCCGCGCTCGCCGAGAAGCACGGCGTGCGCTGCGCGCTCCACACCCACAGCGGCACCTTCTATGGTCTGAACGCCGCCGCGGTCATGCACCTCGTCGCAGGGCGCGACCCGCGGTTCATCGGCGTCTACCTCGACCCTGGGCACCTCTCGGTCAACGGCGAGCCCGTGGCGATGGACATCGACATGGTGGCGGACTACCTGTGCCTCGTGGCCGTCAAGAACTTCGTCTACGTCTCGAAGGAGCAGGAGGGCGAGGTGACGTGGACGCGGGCGCTGGTGTCGCTGCGCAAGGGCCTGGTGGACTGGCCGGCGGCCATCGAGGCGCTCAAGGCGGCCGGCTACGACGGCCCGCTGAGCCTCCACAGCGAGTACGCCAACGTCTCGCTCGACGAGCTCCGAGCGCTCACCCGCGACGATCTGAACTACCTCAGCCGCTTCGTCGGCGTCTGACCGTCTCTGCGGGCCGCCGATGACCCCCCAGCAACGCTTCCTCGTCCTCGCAGGCTGCATCTACCTGCCGCTGGTGCCCGGCTACCTGAGCCGCAAGCTCGGGCTCCTGGACCCCGCGGTCAGCAAGCGCGTCCAGGCCGCGAACCTGCTCACGCTCGAATCGCTGATCGTGCTCGTCGGGGCGTGGCACCTCGATATCTCGGAGCCGGGCCGCGCGCTGCTCGTGCCGGTCATCGGCGCGCTGGTGTCGCTCGGCCTGCTGGGCGTGGGGTACGCCGCGGCGAAGCTGCTGGGCGCGCAGGGCCGGCGGCGGGGCGCCTACCTGGCGTGCTCGATGATGTCGAACATCGGCCTGTCGCTCGGCGGGTTCCTGTGCTACATGTTCCACGGGATGGTCGGGCAGTCGCTGTCGGTCGCCTACACGTCGCACTTCCTGCCGGTGTGCTTCGTCATCGGGATGTTCCTCGCCAGCTACTACGCGGGCGGGCGAGGCGGCTCGGTCGGGCGGACGATCGCGAACGCGGTGCGGAACCCGCTGCTGTTCGTGCCGATGGGCGCGCTGGTGGCCGGCATCGCGCTCAACGCGGGCGGGGTGCGGATGCCGGGCTGGGTGGCGCCGGCGAACGGGGTGGCGCTGATGGTGATGGTGGCGGTGCACTCGTTCGCCATCGGGATGACGCTGCGGCTGGGTCGCCTGGGCGGCTACTGGCGGGAGATCGTGGCGCTGGCCGTCACGAAGTTCGCGCTCGGCCCCGTGCTCGGCGCCGCGGTGGTGGTGCTGTTGGGGCAGTGGGGGGCCTTCGGCGGCGTGCTATGGCGGGTGGTCGTCATCGAGGCCGCCATGCCCGTCGCCATCTTCGCGACCATCCTCGCCAACCTCTTCGACCTCGACCGCGACCTCGCCAATTCCTGCTGGGTCGCCACCACGCTCGCCTGCGCGGCCCTCATCCCCATCCTCTACGTGGTGACGGCGGCGTAGCGTGTCCGAAGCGGAGGGCGAGGCTCCTGCCGAGCCGCGAATGGTGGGAGACTCACCCTATCAGGGCGGCTCGGCAGGAGCCTCGCCCTCCCTCCACTCGGATCGGCCTCTCAGTTGCCCCCGAGCAGCCGCTTGCGGTGGGGCGCCTCCAGCCCCGCCTGTGCGATGATCTGCTGGATGGCTTTGTTGCCGTCGGGCAGGGCGTCGAAGGGCCAGTGGCCGACGAGGCCTGGCTCGGCCTTGGGGTCGGCGACGGCCGCGGGCTTGCGGGCGTGGGCCTGGATGGTGGCGGCGGGCAGGGCGCGGTCGTAGAGGCGGACGTCGTCGATGAGGCCCTTGAAGGCGATGTAGCGGTCCTGGCGGTACCCGATGGCGAAGGGCTGGTTGCCGGGCTGGCGCTTCTTGCCGATGGTCTGCGAGGCGACGGCGCGGCCGTCGAGGTAGACCTCGAGGTCCTTGCCGTCGTAGGTCATTGCCAGGTGGTGCCACGTCTCGAGCTTCACGAGGCCCGGGTCGCTCCAGGCGTGGTGCTCGTTGGCGCGGCCGCCGCCGATGTTGAGGTAAGCGCCGACGCGGTCGCCCGCAATCACCAGGGCGTAGTGGCCTTGGGCCCACTCGTTGGCGTTCTTGCTGGCGATCCAGCGTCGGTTGTCCTTGCCCGTGGGGAGCTCGGCGAGGCGGCACCAGGCCTCGAGTGTGAGCTGCTCGGGCTCGAGCGCGGGCTTGTGGGGCACCTCGATGGCGCCACGGAGCGCGCGGCCGATCTTGCCCGGGGCGGGGGAGGGCGCCGCGACGCCGAAGTGGTTGTCGCGCCAGGTGTGCCACTCGGCGCGGTTCTGGTTGTGGCGGACGGCCTGGTGTGCGGTGGCGTAGATGACGTTGCGCTCGAAGAGGAAGCCCTTGGAGCCCTCGTCGATGAACATGCCGTTGTTGGGCGCGGCCTGGTTGAAGCGGCTGCGGCGGACGTCGTGGATGTGGTTGCCTCGGAGGACGGTGCCGGGCTGGAAGCCGAGGGTGTAGATGCCGCCGCCGTCGCCGAGGTTCTTCATCACGTCGTAGATGTGGTTGGCCTCGATGGTGTTCTCGCGGCAGGGGGTGGGCTGGGGGTTCCACTGCCATCCGAGCGAGATGCCGGTGTAGGGGGTGTGGTGCAGCTCGTTGTGCGCGACGAGGGCTCTCTGGGCGAAGCCGACCCAGATGCCGATGGCGCCCATGTACTCGACGCCGGTGGCGTGGACGTGGTTGTTGGCGATGCGGCAGTCCTTGGGCACGAGGTCCTCGGTCTTCGGGCCGCCGAGCATGACGCCGTTGGCGCTGATGTCGAAGATGTGGTTGCCCTCGAGCGTGCACTTGGAGCAGCCGTCAACGAGCTCGATGCCGCCGGTGCCGAGATGGCCGATGGCGCCGTCGCGGACCGAGCAGCCCTCGGCGTAGTCGAAGCGGATGGCGCAGGGGATGCGGGACCACTTCCTGGCCTCGCCCTGGCCGTGGACGTGGTGGCAGGCCTGGACGCCGAAGTAGCCGACCTCGGGGATCCGCCAGTCGGAGTGGGCGAAGGTGATGCCGACGAAGTGGAGGTTGCGCACGGGCTTGTCCGCGGTGCCCTTGACCTCGACGAGGCGGGCGAGCAGGGGGGCGACGACCTCGGCCTTCGTCATGTCCTCGCCGGGCAGCGGGCGGTAGCTGAGGGTGCCGGTCTTGCGGTCGAGGTGCCACTCGCCGGGCTGGTCGAGGAAGTCGGGGCTGTTCTCGAGATAGGCCCACCGTCCCTTGCGAGGCTGGTTCCAGGGGATGGTCTTGCGGTGTGGGGGGGCCATCACGAGGGTGCCGGTCTTCGGGTCCACGCTCTGGACGCGCTTGCGGTTGATCGCCCAGTTGCCGTCGATGAGCACCTCGATGTCCGACGGGCTCCGCCACGCCTGGACGCCATTGGGGGCGAGCTGGATGGTGAAGGTCTTGAGGTCCTTGCTCAGGCTCGCGCCCTGGAGCTGGACGCGCGGCGTCGCGGCATCGCGATTGGGGAAGCGGGCGCGGGTCGCTCGGCGGCCGTTGACCCACAGGTTGCGGAACCCCCGGCCCGCCTCGTCCTGCTCCAGGGTCGTCGTCCACACCTCGCCGTCGCCCTTCTCCCAGCCGGTGAGGCGCTGTCCGCCGCTGATCGCGGGGACCTCGCCGGGCGCCGCGGCGTAGGTGATCGCGTGCTGCTGGGTGCCCGAGTCCTCGGGGCCGAAGACCAGTGGCGCGATCAGCGCGTAGCTGCCGCCGTGGATGAGGACGGTCACGTCGGCCTGCAAGCCTGCCTTGATGCGCTCGCGGACGGCGTCGCGGGCGCGGGCCACCGTGGCGAAGGGCTTGTCCCGCGTCCCTGGATTCGTGTCCGTGCCGCCGGTGGCGACGTGGACGTCGGCGTTCTGGGCGACCGCGCACGCCCAGACGGTGAGGATGAGCCCCGCGACGATCGCCTTCACGGCCGCGCTCTCCTTCAAGGGGGTGAAGCCGACCCGCTGGTGCCGGCTACCTGCTTCTCGGTTTCTGGGTCGCCTGGGCTTCCTCTTCCTCCCTGTTGAGCTCGTCGGGGTTCTTGTGCCAGTACTGCTGCACGGTGGTCACGTCGCCGAGTGGCTTGCCGGCCGCGTCGGAGATGCGCGCCTTGGCGAGGCCTGTCTGCCATTCCTTGCCGTTGTAGCCCGCATAGAGCAGGTAGTGGCACTCGCCGGCCCCGAAGACCTGGGGCGTGAGGATGCCCTTGCCATCCCAGGCGTCGGGGTCGGGCGAGGGGGTGAAGATGGGATTGTGGGGGTTGGGCTCGAAGGTGCGGAAGTCGCGGGTGCGGACGTGGCCGATCCGCCAGACGTTGCCTTCCCTGCCCCCGTAGAGGATGTGGACGTAGCGCGGGCCGCGGAGGATTTCCGCTTCACGGACGCCGTCGCTGTCCCACGCCTGGCCGGTGCCTTTGAAGATTGGGTTGGCCGGGTCCTTCGTCACGTCTGCCGGGTCCTGGGTCGGCGCGGTGGCGTGGCAGAGGGTCGGCGGCCCGGCGTGCTCGCCCGTGTAGAGGATGTGGATCGTTTCGCCGACGACGGCGACGGAGGGGTGCGACGAGCCGTGCTTCTCGTGCTCGTGCTCCGCGGCGATCACGGGAGCTCGCCGAACGCGCGTCCACTTGCCGAAGTCTCCGTCACCCACCAGGAGGCCTGTCTGCTTGGGCACGCGCCTTCGCCTGCCGAGATAGTAGACATAGAACCTGCCGTCGGCGGGGTTGCGGAACGGGAACGGATACTCGGTCGTGTAGTCGTCGAAACCCTCTTTCGAAGGCACCAGGACGGGGTTCCTCGGGTCGTGCTTGATCTTCGCCGGATCGCTCACGGGCGCCGTGCCGTGCATCATCACCCAGTAGTTGCCCTTCTTGCGTCTGGCCCACAGGTAATGAACCGTGTTCCCCACGACGATCGCATGCGCCGCAGCCGCCCACTCCGGCGGCTTGCAGGAGAAAACGGGATTCACCTTCGCGATCCGCTTGAAACTCGCGAACACCTCAAACGGTATGGCCTCCTTGGCTTTCGCCTTGCCGCCGGGGCCCGGCTCCGGCCCGCAGAACGCGATGGCGGTGCGGAGCAGAACGATAAAGAGAGCGGCGACGAGAACGATGAATCTCACTTGGCCGTTCCTTTCTCTTGCAGACCGGGCCGGCGCCCGCAGGCCTCACCGCGTCTGGTCATTTTGCCTGCCTGCCTGTCATCTGGAACAACTGGGCCTTCAGGCTTGCCTTGGTCTCCTGGTAGCGCGCATCGCCCGCGAGGTTTGTCCATTCACGCGGGTCCTTGTCGTGGTCGTAGAGCTCTTCGTTGCCGTTGTTGTAGAGAATGTAGCGCCATCGCCGCGTCCGGATGGCGTAGTGGTGTTGGTGGATCTTCCCGCTGGGGCGACCGTCGGCTTTGATGACCGTCAGCGCGGCGTCCGGCCCGTCCCACGTGCCGTTCTTGGGGTCGATGAGGAACGGTTTCAGGCTGTGGCCGTCCAGCGGAGCGCCCTTGGCGTCCTTGCGCGTGTCGCCTCGAAGGCCGCACAGGTCAGCCAGCGTCGGGAAGATGTCGACCATCGAGACGGGGTGTTCGGCCGTCGCCCCCGGCTTGGACACGCCCGGCGCGCGAATGATGAGTGGTACCCGCCCGCTCTCTTCCCACAGGGAGTTCTTGAAGAGGTAGTCCTTCTGGCCCAGGTTGTATCCGTGGTCGCTCGTCAACAGGATTATCGTGTTATCCCGCAACGGGCTCCGGTCGATCGCGTCCACCACCTTGCCGACCTGCTCGTCCACAAACGCAACGCAGGCCAGATAGGCTCGCACGTAGGTCCTCAGTCCCTCTTCCAGCGTCGGGTAGGATTGCTTCAGGAGCTGGAAGTACCTCAGCCCCTTCTGTTTCATGGTGAAGACATCCTTGTAGTGCGTATCGGCTGCGTCGTCAGGCTGAATGACGGGCAGCCGGATGTCTTTCAGCGGGAACATGTCGAAGAAGCGTTTCGGCGCGTACAGGGGCGTATGAGGCCGGAGGAACCCAACACCGAGGAAGAACGGCTTTGGCTTGTTCTCCCGCGAGAGGCGGCGAATCTTGTCCACGGCCCACTGGGCACAGCGCTCATCGGGCAGCGGGTCGCGGTCGTTCTCCTTGACGTAGCGCAGCGGCCGCCGCGTCTTCCAGTTGGGCACGTCGATCCAGCCCGTGTAGCCAGGCGCGTCCTTGCTCTTGGGGACGGACGGCACATCGGACAGGGGTCCGAACGAGCCGTCCACGGCGCCGATCGACCGGAACGGCTCCGGCACGGACGGATGGCCGACGAACTTCTTTCCGTCGTACGCGAAAGGACCGTAGTTGGCGCGGTGTCCGAACTCGTCCCAGACGTGTGGCCGAAAGTGATGCAGCAGCTTCCCCGTTCCCATCGTTCGGTAGCCGTTGGCCCGGAAGTACTCCGGAAGCGTCCTGGAGTGAATGAGCACGTCGTTCTCGAACCACTTGCCGAAGTGGATCAGCCCGGACGTATGCGGGTAGATCCCCGTGAAGAAGCTGCCTCGTGACGGGGCACACACGGGATT